>JAYQWJ020000418.1:0-5265 GCA_035829175.2 Candidatus Albibeggiatoa psychrophila | reverse complement strand
AGAAGGCACGCCATGAATATGATGTGGAATGGTATGGCGGGTTAAAATCTCATCTAAACCATCCATTAATAGTTGCCCAACTTTATTTAAATGCCCAAAAACATCATTTTTCTGCATATATTCTAAGGTTGCATCCGCCGCCGCAGTGACAACAATGTTACCGATATATGTGCCTGCATGTACCACTTTACCGGGTGCTAACATCATCATAATTTCACGTTTGCCCCCTACTGCTGAAATAGGATAACCATTGCCCATTGCTTTAGCATAGGTGCTCAAATCAGCATTGACACCAAATAATTCACCCGCGCCACCTTTTGCAATCCTAAAACCTGTTTTCACTTCATCAAAAATAAGTACAATACCGTATTTATCACACTCTTTTCGCAAGAACTGTAAAAAGCCTTCAGCAGGCATTAAACCTCCTGCATTTGCCATTATCGGCTCGACAATAATTGCAGCTACTTGCTCACCTTTGGTTTCTAATAAATGAGCTACGCCTTCTTTGTCATTCCACACCGCGGGTAACAATAAATCCGCCACTAAATTAGGCACACCTAAACTGGTTTTATGTGCAATAGGGTTATCACGTCCACCGACTTGGCTTTTGATGCTATCAGGTGTTGTCCATAACATATAGTCATAATCACCATGATACGCCCCTTCAAACTTAACAACCAAATCACGACCCGTATAACCACGCGCTAAACGAATCGCATGACGTGTGGCATCCGAACCTGTATTATCCAAACGCACCATTTCAACGCTGGGGCACATATCAACTAAACGCTCTGCAACATAGACTTCGTAAGGTTGCGTTGCAGAAAAAGTCACCCCTTGTTTCATTGCCTCAGTCACACGTTGGTTAACGTACTCATGGGCATGACCTAGAATTACAGGCCCAAAACCAAGCCGATAATCAATATATTTGTTACCGTCAAAATCATAAACATAAGCCCCTTTTCCACGCTCTAAAACGGGTGTATTGTCTCCCCAATAACGATGACTAGAGTTAACACCGAAAGGCATCACTTTTTGGGCACGTTCAAAAAAAGCCCGTGATTTAGGCGAATGATTTAGCATGTACATATTTCCATAGGTTCAGAAGATTGAGAAAGTGAGTTTAAAACAGCAGTATCAGCTAAAAATCCTTGTTGCACAAAGTAAGCAAAATAGATATTAAGTAAATCAAGATTAATCATTGGACAACTGAATGGAGCATTTTGCAAGCCAAACTGTGTATTATCATCTTTCAAAGGTAAGCTTAGAGAGGTGAATTCTAAATAGGTTTTTGCTTCAACAGGCTCAGTAAATAGCGGCAACATTGCACCTAACACATTTAAATCACTATCAATTGGCATCGCTTTTAATTGTTCCAACCATTGAGCATAAGGGGTTGATTGCACACTGCAACCCATTTCATTAAAACATTGTGCAAGTTGATTAAAGCTAAGCGAACTTGGATTTGTAAAATGAAAAACTTGTCCTAATGATTGTTGGGATAAATAAATAATGGCTTGGCTTGCATAATCCACTGGAATCATATCAATGACTTGAGATAATTGCGGCATTGATTGTTGCTGAATAAATAATTTAAACAGTTTAGATAACACATCATCCGTATTGGCTACACCTGTTTGGCTATGCCCCGTTAACATGCCCAGACGATAAATATTGACGGGTACACCTTGTTCACGTGCTTGTTGCAGTAAACATTCAGCAACCCATTTGGTCTGTGCATAACCACCATAGACTTCTTGGCATTGCATTAAATCAACGGTTTCAGCAATGGGTTCATGATATTCAAAAAAGCCTTTTGCTTCAAAAATTGCGGTACTTGAGATGTAATGTATGGGTTTTAACAGTCCCGTGGTTGCCAATTGAATGATTTCGCGTGTTCCTTGCACATTAATATCATCCAAAGTTTCATACGCATACAGCATATTAATATTGGCAGCTGCATGATAAATACAATGAATTTGCTGGGCTAAAGCTTGAAATTGTTCTGTATTCAATCCTAATAAAGGTTGGCTTAAATCACCGACAATAATTTGTAAACGCTGTTCTGCATCAGGACTTAGACTTAAACAAAAACGCTGTTGTGTATTGATAATACGTTGTTTAGCTTGAGCTATACTATGGCTTCGTACCAGACAATAAATCGTGGATTGAGGAAATTGTTCTAGTAATTCATGTAATAAAAATGTCCCTAAAAAGCCTGTTGCCCCTGTGAGCAAAATCGTTTTTGGTGTGTATTGTTGAGGGGCTGGCAATTCAGCTAAGCGCAGTTGGGCACGTTGCTGCATCACGTCTACGGTCAGCGCAATACTGACATCTTCTAAGCCTATGGAATCATCTGCTAACACTTCTGCCAAATGTGCAATAGTGACATTTTGTAGTAAATTGGCAAATGATAGTTTTTTGATTTTTAGAGTTTGCTTAATCTGGATAAATAACTTAATGAGCAGCAATGAATCCCCACCTAATTCATAAAAATCATCGTGAATACCAATTTGCTCGATATGCAGTATAGATTGCCAAATGATTGCTAATTGACGTTCCAAAGGGGTTGATGGTTGTTCAAAATGCTGGTCTAAATGAGGGCGAGATTGCTTAGGTGGTTTGGGTAATTTCGAGCGTTCAACTTTGCCTGTGGGGGTAACAGGAAATTTATCTAAGAATAGGAAAATAGCGGGAATCATATATTCAGGTAAACTACAGGCTAGATAATCTTGTAACATTTGGCGGGGGAGTGAAGCCGTTTTGTGTAAGATTAAATATGCTACTAAGCGTTTATGTCTTGCCTCATCTTCGTGCACCATAACTACCGATTGATCAATGGCTTCATGCTGTAACAATGTTGCTTCCACTTCTCCTAATTCTACTCTAAACCCACGAATTTTAACAATTTGATCACTACGCCCTAACAATTCAATATCACCTGAAGGTAAGTAGCGTGCATAATCACAAGTTTCGTATAATCGACCTTCACCAAATGGGTTAGGGTGAAATTTTTGTTGGGTTAATTCAGGGCGAAATAAATAACCTCTGGCAATGCCTTTACCACCGATAAATAATTCTCCAACTTCGCCTTTAGCAACAGGTTTTTGATGTTTATCTAAAATATAAGTCTCAATATTTGAAATCGCTTGACCAATCGAAGGAAGTAGAGACCAATCATCAGGAGAGCCTTTTAAAGTTAAAGTTGTTACATCTTGGCATTCTGTTGCACCGTAGTGATGATGTAATGTTGCTTTAGTTTGTTTAAAAAGGGCACGAATAGGCAATGTAATTTGTAGCTGTTCTCCTGCTGTAATAATTTCTCGAACTGAGAGAGGATAGCGTCCTGAGTCATGAGCAATCACGGCTAATTGCTGTAGTGGGGTAAATGGTAAATATAATTTTTCAAGCCGATGCGTACAAATGAAATCTAATAATGCAACGGGGTTACGTCGTATATTTTCATCAATAATAAATAGCGTACCACCAGAACACCATGTTGCAAAAATCTCATGAATAGAAATATCAAAACTGATGGGAGCAAATTGGAGTTGGCGTGCGCCTGTTATTCTATTTTTAAGATGCCAGTTAATTAGATTAACTAAAGAGTCATGCTCCATTAAAACAGCTTTAGGCAGACCTGTTGATCCAGAAGTATAAAGGCAATATGCTAGGTCTTGAGGAGTAATTGACAATAACAAGTTAGTTGTAGGTTGTTGATTTATAAAAGCTGCATCATGTTCTAAATGGATGGTTTGATATGCCATATTTGTAGATAAACCAGATAACAGCTCCCGCGTTGCTTCAGTCATGATTAAATGTTTTAACTGACTATTCTCAAGCATATAATTTAAGCGTTTATGCGGATAGTTTGCATCTAATGGCACATAAGCTGCACCCGCTTTTAAAATACCTAAAATGGCAACCATCATATCGATAGAACGCGGCATACAAATACCAACTAGCTGTTCTGATTGAACTCCTATTGTTTGAAGATAATGTGCTAATTGGTTAGCACGTTGATTTAAGTGTTTATAACTCACTGTCTCTGAATGATGACTGAGAGCAGTTTGGTGAGAGTTTAATACAACTTGGTTTTCAAATAGTCCTACCAAGCTAAGCAAATGAGTCTGCATAACATAGATACCTAAGGTTAGTAACCAGATGCTTCAGATGCATCTTCATTAAAGTGATGTGTTTCTATCCCTTTTAATGCAGGTGAGAATACGCAAACTAACCGCAATGCTTGGTCTTGGCTTGCGCGTAAATAATGCTTGTCATGTGCATTAGGTGCGTACATTGTTCCGGGTTTAATTGGATATATTTTACTTTCACATTCAATTTCGCCTTCTCCTTCAATACAATAACAAGCTTCAACATAATTATCATACTGAATTAAGGATTCCGTACCTGCATTAACTGTTGTTTCTGTTAAAGTAAATCCCATATTGTCACTTTCTAAAAGAAAACGATAACTACGACCATTTCCCCAATCTACATTGCGGTCTGTATTTTGAATATCAGCGAAAGTACGAATTATCATCAATTAAATCCTCTTTTTATTTTTTTACAAATGCAAACTAATACTCTTCATGATTAATACTTCGGACAGCTTTTGAAAATCTCCATTGCTTGAAATTGTAAGTATTTGAAAAATAAAAAATTTTACACATGAACTGGAAAATTGAAATATATTAAAAAACAAACAGTTATAAAAAGTGTCTGAACTATTGCATGATGAATAAAATATAAGAGAGAGTCAATATGATTCCCAATGAATTTTAGGATAACCTCAATTAAAAATATATTGACAAACCATTGAAATGATGAGTTAAGTGTTTCTATTTGGTAATGAAGAAATGATGGAATAAGTAACGACAACATCAATAATAAAACACTTTTCGTCGATGGCAGACCCATGAATAGAGCGTAGAAAAAAATATAAGCTGGTAGATATATTATGATAGCAGGAGCAGATGGTTGGGTTGCAGTAAGCAGTTATGGAAGAGCAAAAGAAAAATGGCTGACGGAAATATTAGATTTAGAAAACAGAATACCATCACATGATATATTTGGTCATGTATTTTCAATGATAAATATAGAACAATTTAGTGAATGTTTCAGTCGTTGGGTAAAGGAGTTAAGCGCGTTGAGTAAAGGAGAAATTATCTCCTTGAATGGAAAATAGGTTCTATAAAAAAGGGACACCAAAGCATCCCTTAAAAATATCATTTCAAGCTTTTAAAACTTAGGCGTGAATTGTAC
>JAYQWJ020000417.1:0-5522 GCA_035829175.2 Candidatus Albibeggiatoa psychrophila | reverse complement strand
AACCCATTTGAAATCTACAGTTATCATTTTTTCACCATTAAGACGCAGAGCGTCTCGGCTGCATTCCAACGGAGACCATTGGAACGAGAAAAGTTAATTTATTAAATAATTATAACTAGTTAACTAGTTACTACGCTCCGCGTGGTAATTCAGCTTTGACGCTCTGCGTCATGTAAAATCTATGAAACATGGGAGTCTATCACCATCAATGTTGTCCATCTAAAAATCATTCGACTAATATGTTTTATGAGGAAACTATTTTTAACTTGCCTCTTGTAACTAGTCAAGGTCGTCATTATTTGATAGGCTAAAATCATCAATTAATAAGGATACCCAAATGACGGTCGAACACGAACCTTTTGAACAAGATATTGAAGAAGTTGAAGAAACTCATGAAGAAAATCAAACAGATAAAGAAGCATCCCAAGGTAGCTTAATTTCTTACAAAGAAGCCTTGCCCAAAATCGTTCACGTTTTACCTTTGATGAGTCGTCCATTTTTTCCGCATCAAGTCATCCCAATGATTATTGAGAATGATTTATGGTCGGATACGATTAAGGAAATTAACGATAGTCCGCATAAATTACTAGGCTTAGTTCTATGTAAAAAAGAAAATGTGGACGACATTACCACTCTCACCAAAGATGATTTTTATCCGATTGGCACAGTGTGCAAAATCCATCGCGTTATTGAAGTGGATAAAGATGAACATCTGCAAATTATCGTCGAAGGCTTGCAACGCTTTGAAATCTCGGAATGGATTAATAGTCAGCACCCATTTATTGCAAACGTGACTTATCATCTTGAAACCAAACATGAAAAAGATGCAGAATTAAAACCCCATGTATTAGCCATCATCAACACGATTAAAGAATTGTTGCCGCTTAATCCGTTGTATAACGAAGAATTAAAAATGTTCTTGGAGCGTTTCAGCCCTGAAGAACCCTCATCACTTGCCGATTTTGCCGCCAGTTTAACCACTTCAAGTCGTGAAGAATTACAAGATATTTTGGAAACTTTAGATTTATCGCCACGTTTAGAAAAAGTCTTGTTATTGCTTAATAAAGAGGTGCAATTAGCGAAAGCACAGGTTGAAATTCGTCGCCAAGTTGAAGACAAGATGGAAGATCATCAACGTGAATTTTTCTTGCGGGAACAATTGCGTGCAATTCAGCAAGAGTTAGGGATTGAAAAAGATGACCGTACCGCACAGGTGGAGAAATTTCAAGAACGTTTAGAGGGTCTGACTGTACCTGAAGCCGTACAAAAAGTCATTGATGATGAAATGGATAAAATGTCGGTATTGGAAATTGGCTCGTCTGAATATGCAGTGACGCGCAACTATTTGGACTGGCTGACTTTATTGCCTTGGGGTAAATTTTCTACCGATCATTTAGATATTGCGAAAGCACGGGAAATGCTAGATGCCGACCATGAGGGTTTAGAAGATGTCAAAGATAGGATTATGGAATTTTTGGCAGTTGGTAAATTAAAAGGCAGTATTAGCGGCACGATTTTATTATTAGTAGGTCCTCCGGGTGTTGGTAAAACCTCAGTTGGACGTTCGATTGCAAATGCGCTAGGTCGTTCATTTTTTAGATTTTCAGTGGGTGGGATTCATGATGAGGCGGAAATTAAAGGACATCGTCGTACTTATATCGGCGCGATGCCGGGCAAATTTATCCAAGCCATGAAAGAAGTCGAATATGCCAACCCCGTTATCATGCTAGATGAAATTGATAAAATTGGTGCATCCTATCGTGGAGACCCTGCATCGGCATTATTAGAAGTGTTAGACCCTGAGCAAAATAGTGATTTCCTAGACCATTATTTAGATGTTCGGTTTGATTTATCCAAAGCATTGTTCATTTGTACCGCCAATCAGCTTGATACAATTCCTGCCGCATTACTTGATCGTATGGAAGTCATCAAGTTATCAGGTTATTTGACCAGTGAAAAATTGCAAATTGCCAAAAAACATTTAGTAGTTCGCCAATTGGAAAAATCGGGCTTGAAAGATAAACAATTGACCTTGCCCGATACGACATTGACCAATATCATTGAAGATTATGCTCGCGAAGCAGGTGTGCGGAATTTGGAAAAACGCATTGGCTCGATTGCACGTAAAGCAGCTTTGAAAATATTGGAAGGCAAGGAAACACCAATTGAAGTCAATCCTGATAATTTAACTGATTATTTAGGCAATCCTACGTTTGAAAATGACCAAGAGCTTAAAGGCGTGGGCGTGATTACAGGTTTAGCGTGGACTACAATGGGTGGTGCAACCTTAAGTATTGAAGCAACGCGGATTCATAATTATGCCCGTGGTTTTAAATTAACGGGACAGCTTGGTGATGTGATGAAGGAGTCGGCTGAAATTGCTTATAGTTATTTGGTTGGAGAATCTAAGCAGTTTGGGATAACTAAAAAATATTTTGAAAAAGCCTTTATTCATCTGCACGTTCCTGCTGGCGCAACGCCTAAAGATGGACCTAGCGCAGGTATTACAATGACCAGTGCCTTATTATCGCTTGCGACTCAGAGAGATGTACCGCGTTCAATTGCAATGACAGGTGAGCTGACGCTGACAGGACATGTATTGCCTATCGGTGGCGTGCGCGAGAAAATTATTGCAGCAAAACGGGTTAAAATTCATGAAGTGATTCTACCCGATGCTAACAAGCGTGATTATGATGAATTACCTGATTATGTTCGTGAGGGTATGACGGTACATTTTGTTAAGACTTATCCCGATGTCGCTAAGATTTTGTGGGCATAATATTTTGAATTAAGTACACTCGTTACCAAGTTTTGAGACTGTAAAAAACTATCAAAAACAGTTATTTTTAGTCAGAATTTGGAAACGAGAAATATTAATGTTGTATTGCCTCAATTGATAATGAGTAATTTGTGAGCAGTTGGATAATAAATTTTTCTTTTAACATGATACAAGTGATGTCGAGAGCTTTGTTTTAGCCTTGGAACATGCCTAAGTTGTTGTCTATTTAAAGTAAGATTAATCAGAAAAAATTGCTCGAGCTTATAAATAAGTAAATTAATATCAATAACTGAATTTTTGCAAGGCTTTGAATTCCGTATCGTAGGGCAATCGCATTAAAAAAATATTGATAAGCCATTGAAATAATAGATTAAGTATTTCTATTTGGTAATGAAGAAATGATGTCTCTTTCCGTTACTAAAACCCCAAAAATATCGATCGCTTTCCCATAAATATAGCAATGCTAGATGATATTCTAGCCCATAAGTTGTATTTAAAGATTTATCCCTTCCCAAAAAAGATTTATCATGTCTATCACAATAACTTGTGCAGAGAAGACAATGAGATTTCTAGCGCGTGAAGATTTTCCCCAACTATTGGAAGCGTTGCAAAATGCGGGTTACACCTGTATTGCACCGCAAATTCGTGACCACAACCTTGTTTACGATGAATTGACCAAGGTTGAACAACTGCCGATTAATCAACAAGATCAGCAATCTCCCGGGCGTTACCGTATTGCTGAAAATGGGCAGCAACGCTATTTTGCATGGGCAAATGGTGCAGAAGCGGTTAAACCAATGACATTTGCGTCACGAGAAACATTATGGAAAGTAAAGCGTGATGAGGCCGGGAAGTTAGCATTTGAAGAAGTGCTGCCTGAACCCAAACCGCTTGCCGTGATTGGGATTAAATCCTGTGATTTGGCGGCTTTACATTTACAAGATCAACATTTTGCATTCAATACTTACGGCGATCGTTATTACAATCAGCGGCGTAGACCTTTAATTTTTATTGCGGTGGATTGTAGCCATCCTGCTGAAACCTGTTTTTGTGCTTCAACGGGTGATGGTCCTGATGCTCGCTCAGGGTTTGATATTGCCTTGACTGAATTGGATGATGGCTTTCTGGTTCGGACAAAAAGTAAAATCGGAAAAGACATTGCAGAACAATTGCCATTACATGATGCGACGACTTTCCAATTATCCCAAGCTGAAAAACAGCAACAACAAGCGGTTGAAATCCAACAACGTCAACTGCCGTCCAGAAATTTAAAAGACAGTTTATTTAATAATTTAGAGCATCCACGTTGGAAAGAAGTGGGAGAGCGTTGTCTTTCTTGTGGCAACTGTACTTCGGTGTGTCCGACCTGTTTTTGTCACAATGAAGTGGAAGATGCGGAATTAGATGGTTCAGAGAGTGCGCATTATCGGCAATGGGATTCCTGCTTTACCTTGGGACACAGTTACATGCACAGCATTGTGTTACGCAAAGATACCCATTTACGTTATCGGCAATGGTTAACGCATAAATTAGGCAGTTGGCATGAACAGTATGGGCGTTCAGGTTGTGTCGGCTGTGGACGTTGTATTACTTGGTGTCCTGTTGGCATTGACATCACCGAAGAAGCACAAGCCATTTGCGAAGGAGAACAGTGATGACCCACATGATACCCAGTCACCACACGTTGGATGAAAATGCGTATTTGCCCATGGAAGCGGAAGTGGTTGAACGAGTACAAGAATCAGATACCATTTTTACCATGCAATTGCGTTTGACTGACCCGAAGCAACATGAAGCCTATCATTATCAACCGGGGCAATTTAACATGTTGTATATGTACGGTGTCGGCGAGGTGGCGATTTCGATTGTGTCAGACCCCGAGCATGAGGATTTATTAACCCATACGATTAACAGAGTTGGGCGTGTGACGCGGGGGTTATCGCAAGTACAAGCGGGGCAAAAAATTGGTATTCGCGGTCCTTATGGTCGTGGTTGGCCATTACGTGAAGCTGAAGGACAGGATGTGATTATTGTGTCGGGCGGTTTAGGCTGTGCGCCGACGATTTCAGTGATTAATCATATTATTCGCCGTCGAGAACGGTTTGGGCATTTAACCATTGTGCAAAAAGTCAAACATGTGGATGAATTTATTTGGCCTGAGCGGTTTGAGCGTTGGAAAAATATTCCTGATACCACGGTATTAGTCGCGTCGACAAAAGGTTCAGTGAATTGGCATTGGGATGTGAGTCCACGGATTCAAGTTTTAGATAAAGTCAAAGTTTGGTCTGACCGCACTATTGTGATGATTTGTGGTCCTGAAGGCATGATGCAATCTGCAACTAAACATTTAACAGAATTGGGTGTGCCAGAATCCTCAGTATATTTTAGTATGGAGCGTAACATGCAATGTGCAGTGGGGCATTGTGGACATTGCCAATTTGGGGGTTTATTTATTTGTAAAGATGGTCCTGTATTTTCCTATCCTGAAATCAAACATCTGTTGGGCACGGAAGGGTTTTAGAAATTTAGCATTTTAGAATTTGGACAGAATAAATCCTATAGGACAATCGCATTAAATTGCATAGTAACTTTTTAATCAATTACTTATAAATACCGTATATTTGTTACGTGATTTTATAACTGGTTGATTTTAAATAGCTAAAAAATTTTAATGCGATTACTCTATCTAACCGTTATTTCAAACTTACCTAAACCTATCTATAAATAACTATATATTGATTTA
>JAYQWJ020000416.1:0-5204 GCA_035829175.2 Candidatus Albibeggiatoa psychrophila | reverse complement strand
TATTATTCAATTGGTTACAACAATATTTTTAATAACTATATGATTTATAAAGGTGCATCAACTCTATTAGTATAGATTTTAAGTTGCTGTTATTACCCCACCAATCAAACATCCAGTTCTTCAATTTTAGCTTGTAACTCTACGGTAAATTGGCTACCTTTTCCGATTTTACTATGAACCCAAATCTGTCCTCCTAAAATGACACAAATGCGCTGACACAAGGCTAAGCCAAGTCCCGTGCCACCATATTTACGAGTATGCGAATTATCACCTTGTAAAAAGGGTAGGAAAATGGTTTCTAACTGTTCTTGCGCAATACCAATGCCTGTATCTTTTACATCAAAAAATAACTGTTCACCTTCTCGCCGAGCAATTAACTGAACTTGACCATCACAAGTAAATTTTGCCGCATTACCGAGTAAATTAAGTAGAATTTGTTGTACTCGCTTACCATCAGTCTGCATCGTGCCCACTTCTTCAGAACAGGTGACAATCAGTTCGTTATTATTCTTCTTGATAATCGGTTGAATCAAAACCACTATATTTTTAATAAATTCACAAATCTGCACCTGATCAATTTGTAACTCCATTTTTTCTGCTTCAATTTTTGCTAAATCTAATACATCATTGATTAAGTCAAGCAATTGTTTTGCTGCAAATTGTATGCTATCTAAATCAGTTAAAATGTCCCGAAAACCTAGCTCGAAAGCATCTTCGTGGATAATTTCGCCATAACCAATAATCGCATTTAATGGGGTGCGCAATTCATGGCTCATATTGGCTAAAAAAGTATCTTTAGCTTTGCTTGCAGCCTCAGCGGCTTGTCTTGCTTGTTTCTGTTCTAAATATAAAGCTTCTAGTTCTGTGTTACGCAATTGTAATTGTTTTTGTAGCATCACAATTTTAAGGTGATTATTGACCCGCGCTAAAACTTCTTCTTGTTGAAATGGTTTGGTAATGTAATCTGATGCGCCTAGTTCAAAACCTTTGACTTTATCTGTGGTATCCGCCAACGCTGTCATAAAAATAATTGGAATATCTAGCGTATTTTCTTGAGATTTTAGTACTTTACATGCTTCATAGCCGTCCATTATCGGCATCATAACATCGAGTAAGATTAAATCGGGTTTAGCATATTCAGCACGCTTAATTGCAGCCTGTCCATCTTTTGCCGTCAATACTTTAAAATTGTTGGCGGTCAAAAAATCCATCAAAACTTTGACGTTAGCAGGTACATCATCTACAACTAAAATCGTACCAGGATGGCTAGTATTGGTGCTACTCACGTACTACATCTCCCTATGGTATTGAATGAGATTACAAATTTGCTCATCTTCAAAATTTTCTGCAAGTCGTATAATTTTCGCAGCAAAGGCTTTTAATGTATTATCATCTGCGGACAATTGTCGTGCATACTCGATGAGTCCCATGGTATCCCCTTGCATTGCTAAATCATATAAAACTGCCAACTGCTCTGGGCTGAGCGTATAATCTTCATCAACGGCACTATCAACATTGCTCTGCTCATCTGTTATTACTGCATGAACATTGCGATCATAAACCCAAATTAATTGTAGATAATGTTGTAAGCGATCTAATAATACATCAGCCCGTATTGGTTTGGGGATAAATTCATTACAACCTGCATCTACACTTTGCTTCTGATCATAGTCAAATACACTGGCAGAAACGGCAATAATGGGTAACGCATCATAGGTACCCGGTAAACGGATTCGTCTTGATAATTCAAAGCCATCCATGACAGGCATTACTAAATCAGTCAATACAATGTCTATTTTTTGCTGATGTAATGCGTCTAAACCTTCTTGCCCATTACTTGCTTCAATGATTCTGAATCCTAATGGCGTGAGTAAATTGCGCAATACTGAGCGGTTTTCAGGTTTGTCATCGACCACTAAAATCCAACGTGCTTCACCTTCAAAGCCAACAATAATTGATTTTTCTGCTGGCTTGTGCTGCATTAAATTGGATACTTCAGGCAATTCTAATTCAAACCAGAACAAACTACCTTTACCAATACTGCTTTTTACATGCAACTCGCCTTCCATCATTTCAATAATGCGCTTGGTAATCGATAAGCCAAGTCCTGTACCTTCAGCTTTTGAGTATTTATCGCCTGATTGATGAAAAGGTAAGAATATATTTTCTAAGTCTTGTTCTGGGATACCCATGCCTGTATCTTCAATTTCAAAACGTAAACGCTTATCATGATAGCCCACTTTTAAGCAAACGCCACCCGCTTCGGTAAATTTAACGGCATTGGCGAGTAAATTAATTAAGACTTGGCGCAAACGTTTTTCATCTGCCCGAACCCCTTCAGGCAATAAACTGATAGGTTCGTAAATGAATGAAATGCCTTTTTGTTCCGCCCGCATTTGGAATAATTCAACGATGCCTTGTAAAAAGCCTGCAAAATGAATATCTATGGGATACAGTTCAACTTTATCTGCTTCAATTTTGGATAAATCCAGAATATCGTTAATTAACGTCAGTAAGTATTCACCACTACGTTGAATGATGTTAATGCCTTCTAATTGTTTCGGATTAATGTCTTGGTCACGACTTAAGATTTGGGTATAACCTAAAATACCATTGAGTGGGGTACGCAATTCATGACTCATATTTGCCAAGAAGGTGCTTTTTGCTTGGTTGGCAATTTCGGCTTGTTTACGTGCAGTTTCGGCATTTTGAATCGCCAGTTTCAGTGCTTCTTCAGCTTGTTTGCGTTCGGAAATATCTCGTATTGAACCTGCAATCCGTGTTGGTAATCCTGCTTCATCGCGCAACGTTGTGCCCACCGCGCTAAACCAACGGTATTTACCTGCTTTAATTTGTAAACGACATTCGACGTTGTAAGGTGTTTCCCCTGTTATATCAGTAATATGATCTGAGAATAATTGCAATACATAAAGTTTGTCTTCAGGATGTAAAGTGTCAGACCAGCTTGAAATCACACTAGGAAAGTCATTTTCACCTTCATAACCAAGTAATTCACGCAATTTAGGAGAATACCAAATGGGGTTTTCTATATTAATAGGGTCTTTAGGATTGACAATCAGCATATCCCAAAGCCCTTCATTTGCAGCCTGATTAACTAAGTCAAAGCGGGTATTGGCTTCTTGTATCGCTTGTTCGGCACGTTTACGTTCAGTAATATCACGGACAAAGGCACACAGAAATTCGTTGTCTTCATAAGTGAGGTAAGTGCCACGCACTTCAACTGGAAATATTGAGCCATCTTTACGCTGGTGTGTTGTTTCAATTTCAAGTTTTCCATCAGTTTTAGCTTGCTGCCAAACACCTTGCCATGCGTCTCGAGATTGAAGGTTTGGATCAATATCCATAATGCCCATATTCAGCAATTCATCTCGGCTATAACCTAAGTCACGACATTCAGTATTATTAACGTAAAGTAAACTTGAATCTGGTGCAATCCATTCCACTGAGTCTGGAGAATGTAGCATGGTAAATTTAGCCAGATGTAATTCACTTTCCGCTTTCTTGCGTTCAGTAATATCTTCTGCTGTGCCGAGTAAGCCAATGACTTCGCCCTTACTGTTATGCAATGGAACTTTATTAATATCAACCCAAGCCAATTCGCCATCAATCCCAGTATAAGTGTCAATATAATGCTGAGCTTCATCTTTCTCCATCACCATCTGTTCAAAATCATAAAACTTGTCTGCCATGTCTTTCCAATGCAGATCAAAATCAGTTTTACCTAATAAGTCCTGCATACTGTTAACGCCTGCTGCCTTAGTAAAGCTATCATTACAGCCTAAGAAACGGCTTTGTCTATCTTTCCAAAAAATGAGTTGAGGAATATTGTTAATCACCAGTTTTAATAATTCTTCTTTCTCACGCAGACTGGATTCAAACGCTTTCCGTTCGGTAATATCAACATGTGTACCGACTGCACGAATGGGTTTACCCTCAGCATCCCAAATCGCATAACCACGCGATAAAATCCACACGTAATGACCTTGCTTGTGGTGCATACGAAAGATAAATTCAAGATTAGGGATTTTTTTCTCTAAATATTGGGTGATGGTAGCCAAAGCTGCTTCAATATCATCAGGATGTAATTGATTTTGCCATGTATCAAAACAGTTGATCAGTTCATCATCTTCATAGCCAATCATGGATTTCCAGCGTGGTGATAAATACAAGGTATTTTGTACCAAATCCCAATCCCACAAACCATCATTTGCGCCCCGCATTGCCAATGAAAAGCGTTCTTCACTTTGTTTTAAAGCTTGTTCAATTTTTTTGCGGGGGCTAATATCTTGAATCAAAGCAACGATAGCAATATCAGAATCATCTTCATTGTTTTTAATCAAACTCACTGCAATGGTCGTGTAGATAACAACGCCATCTTTGCGGATAAAACGTTTTTCTAGGTCATAGCCCGTTATTTCGCCTGCAACTAAACGATTAAACTGTGCAACATCAGCTGCTACATCATCTGGATGGGTAATGTGTGTCCAGTCTATTTTTAAGAGTTCTTCACGCGGATAACCCCAAATATCACACAATTTATCGTTAACTTGTAATACGCCTTTTTCTAAACTGGTTATTGCCATACCAATCAGCGATTGCTCAAAGAAACCGCGTAAACGCATATCATTTAAACGCAATTTTCGTTCAGCTTCTTTTATTGGCGTAGTATCGGTTGCAATTTCTAATCGAACTAAACGCCCATCCTCCCATTCAATTGCGCGGTCTTGTAAATAATACCAACGGTTATTAACCGAGTTTTGAAACTCCCATTTATAAATGCCCGTAGATTTTTTATTTTTATCCAATAATTTTGAATTAGTGCAGAATTCACAGGGCCCTGTCATATCTTGCTGGATATATTTCCAACACAATTGACCTTGCCAATTTTCACCAAATGTTCGACGGGTAAATTCATTAATAAACAGAAGCTCATAAGTTTCCATATCAGCGACATAGATAATGGCTTCTAAACTGTCCAAAATCGTGGTAAATTTTTGTTTTTGTTTTTCTAATTCTAGGGCTTTAGCATGTAACGCTTGGGTTTGAGTTGCAACCTCTTTTTCTAATTTTTCATTGTAATTACTCAGTACATGTTCAGCTTGTTTTTGCAAACTGATGTCGGTATGTGTTCCAATAAAACGGATAAATTTACCTTCATCATTTTCAAGCCCAATACCCCGATC
>JAYQWJ020000415.1:0-10051 GCA_035829175.2 Candidatus Albibeggiatoa psychrophila | reverse complement strand
GGCGTGGTGTTGGCACTGACAAATATGTCACTTTTCTGAGAAACTACATTTTCAGGGTTGCTGCTGTCTTTGCGATAATTGCCTTCGATCAGGTTATTGTTCAGCGTGACTTTGTTTTCACGATCTACGCGAACACCTCCCTCAGAGCCTTTGTTGTTAAGTATGCTAGAGCTACTCAAGACCACTGTGGCATTGCCGCGAATATCAACACCTGTGCCAGTATTATTTGCAATAGTTGCTTTAGTGTCATTAAAAATACTGTTATCAACAATGATACCTGCACCATTGCCTTGGTAGCTGTTTCCACCACCTTCACATGAGGTATTAAACGCAGCACCTGCCTCGATATGCAGACCTTCTAGTGTGTTTAAGTCAACGCTATTGTTCGTAGCACATTTAACGGTACTGTTTTGCACTTCGATACCGATTTGATTCGCGTTAAAAGTATTCCCATCTAGTGAATAAACACTTGAGGCTTTACCATCTCTATATAAAATACTAATGCCGCGCTCTGGAATAGTGACACCATCAGAGACTGTTTGATTATTACTGACATATAAAACGTCACTGCCTTGAATATCGATCCCTACCCCTAAATTGGCTAATAAACGGTTATTGACAATTTTACAAACGGAAGAGTCTTTATGAACCACAATCCCGCCTTGTAAGTTGCTTTCAACCTTATTATCTTCAATCCCTCTATTAGAGCAGTTATTTAATGCAGTGCCATCATCAGACATGAGACCTCTTTCATAAACACCGATACCATACGGACGATTACCTTTAACGTCATTGCCAATCACTTCCAATGCGTTGGCTTCTTCAGTGACTAAAATACCTGCTCCAGAATTAGGGAATTGTTGACCGCCGTTGTTATAAGCGTAGTTGTTATTAATAATCCCTTCTAATTTAGCGTCTGCACTGCGTTGGTCTGGACCTGAAAAATCACGACCATTAAACTCAATACCCGCTACGCCATTAGCATGTGCATGATTACCTTGCACTGTTGCACTACTAGAAGAAGTAACTAAAATACCATCTGCAATGTTGTATTGCGAAATATTATCGATAATACGAACAGTTGAAGCATTAGGCACATATTTATAAGTGCCATCACTGTTAATCACTAAAGCACTGACCGTAATGCCCGTTTCTCGATTAAACTCTACTTTATTGTTTTGAATTAGTAAATTGCTAACACCTGTCGCCCCAAAACCATTTCTACCATTATATTTTAAAGTATTATTTCTAATCGTAATGTTTTCTGTCGGTGCTTGTGCTAAACCCGCAATGAAAACACCTGATTGCAATAAAGGCGCATTTTGTATCGTTAAACCTTCAATTAGAATATTTGAAGCCCCTGCAATCTGAATCACATTTGTAGTCGCGGTAGTGCCGTCTATCACTGCGCCGCCATTTACATCACCAACTAAACTGACACAAGAGGGGATGGCTTTAATACCTGTGCCTTCGCTACCAATAGGAAAGACTTCATTACTGCCGTAAATACCCGTTTCGATATAGATGACATGACGTTCATATGAGCAAGCTGAGGAAACGCTAGGGATATTTTGAACTGCTTGGGTAAGCGAGTCATAACATTTATCTCTATTATTACAACTCTTTGAGACTGTTGCATGGATAGCACTCGGTTTGCTATATGGCTGCGGGCCTTTTCCATCCGTGTTAGGTAATGAAATACTTTTGTATTCAATAATAGCGGGTTTAGGATTCATGACTTGATTGGGAATCACATCATATATATAGAGCAAACCGCTGGTGAATTGAGTTGCTAGCATTTGCCCATTAACAAAAGCAATATCTGAAAATCCGACTTTATCAGAAGCCAATTGGACATAATCAACTTCTGAATTAGATAAGTTAATTTTAGCAACAAAATTGTCAAAGAAACTCGCCACATAAGCATAATCAATATTATTTTCTTTGTTGACTGTAACCGATTTTGCGCCGAGCAGAGCTAAATGAAGTTCTTGTTTAGAAAAGTCAGCTTTCTTAATGAGTGAAACTGAAAAACTTCCGTTATTAACAATTACGAAATAATTATCAGAGACACCTAATGAGATTGCATCAGCACCAACTTCAACTTCTTTTTCTTTAGTAACTTGTCCTTGAGACAGTCGCAGTTTTCTAAAAAAACTATTACCGTTAACTTCATTTTTAGAAATCAGGTAAATGTAATCGCCATCAACATAAATGTCTCGCGGGTCTAAGCCAATAACATTGCTTTCACTGCTTTGATATAACGCGCTACTGCTTGGAATTCCATTACTAATATCAATCAATGAGATACTGCCATCTCCATTAGTGGCAAATACCTTATTAGAATCGGTTGTCACATAGACATTACTGGGACGAGCTCCCACTTTTATTTCAGCAACTTCTGCACCTTCTAAAGTGGTTACAATGACATAATCTTGATCTTCATTAATCAGGAAAATATAATCTTTAGCAAAAGCACTCGCAACTAATCGTG
Organism: Candidatus Albibeggiatoa psychrophila; assembly: GCA_035829175.2. Lineage (GTDB taxonomy): Bacteria > Pseudomonadota > Gammaproteobacteria > Beggiatoales > Beggiatoaceae > Albibeggiatoa > Albibeggiatoa psychrophila. The sequence continues at coordinate 7,557 of JAYQWJ020000415.1, read as the reverse complement.
TTCCGACGTTATAGCCTTTCATGCTGTTATCATAAAGATTAAAAATCTTTAGATTACCAGAAGAGCTACCACTGCCTGACGCAACTAAATTGATAATCGTGACTGTGCCATTACCATTATCAGTCATAGTAAAAGGATTCGCACCTGTTTCAATCTGATCGCTGGGTATATTAACTTGAGCATGTACGCTATAAAGTGTTAATGATAATAATAAAAAAGCTAAAAATTTATAAAAACTTCTCGTTATTTTCATTGCAGTTTACCAAGATTATTTACGAAGCATTTATTTTACTTATATTAAACAGGAATAGAAACTAAAATCTTTTTTACAAATCAGAAAATATAATTATATAGCGGTAAATTTCAACTTCTGTATAAATTCAATTAAAGTGGAAATATAATCGTGCTTTCTCTTTTTATTCCGAGCAAACCGACGCGTATTTTATAAATAGTTTTCTTTGGTAAAAAGATTTTTTTGAGAATTTGCCTGCTCAATGTGAGTAGATAATATTGCTGATGGATAAAGTTTGAATTGATTTGCTTATTATGAATTGAAAATATATACAGGATTTATTTCGTTTGAATGCTAAAAAACAGCTTTTAGATAGGTGGCGTTATACGAGCGTATAGCCACCAAAATCCAACTTTAAGAAACAAATTCCACGTAAGCTTTATCCGTTTCCATAATATGTTCTTGTAACCAAATCTTCAAAAACATTAAAACCTGTTGGGCATCAGATGCTTGATCTGCAATAAAAGCTTGGTGCATAAATCCCAGTTTTTCTGTTAACGCATCATGTTCTGCTTTGTGAGCAGGATACACTTTATAGCCCTTTGCTTGTAGCATACCTTCCTCATATTCAAAGTGTACTTTAGCACAGTCTAACAAACTGCCTAAAATATCACCCAATGATTGCGTAGCTTGTCCAGCATTGATAGCATCATCTAACTGATTAATAATATCAACTAATTTTTTGTGTTGAGTATCAATATCAGCCAATCCCAATTGCAATGCTTCAGTCCATTCCATCAACGCCATTATGCTATCCTCGTAAAAAGTTAAACCATAAACCGAATAAGCATTTATAGTACCAATTACAGGCTATAGCTTGCTCTCAGCGATTTAAAAGCTTATGCAACAGTTGATAATCCACTTTGTTGGTATCGTCTAAATTAGGTGTTTGTAAACTCACCCCTCGCATTTGCCCATTAATCGTAATGTTAATTTGCACATCTGCGGGCGGTAACACACCTAGTCCTTTATTTGGCCATTCAACAAGACAAATTGCAGTTTGTGCAAGATAATCTCTAATGCCCACATATTCTAATTCTTCAGGGTCTGCCAAGCGGTATAGGTCAAAATGATACACCATTTTTTGGCTTAATGTATAAGGTTCTACTAAAGTATAAGTCGGACTCTTTACCTTGCCTTGATGACCCAAACCGTATAGAAAACCCCGAACCAATGTTGTTTTACCTGCACCCAAATCGCCATGTAAATAAATAACACCTTGAATCGGAATACACTGCGCTAAAGCGTGCCCAAATGCCTCCATCGCCTCAGCAGTCTCAATGATAAATGAATCGGATTCAGCCTCAATCATGCTATTTTCCTACTGATAGATTATGGTTTTTATTTGCTGTTCGGCTTTGATTAATTCATGATGCGACATGGCTTTCATCTGAATTTTAGCGACAGAAAATTGACTTGCTAAGTTCGCTGCAATGACATTTAAAACATCCTCTGATAAGGCTTTAGATTGCAAAGGAAAGTTAAATAATAAACGACTTTGCGCAGGCACAGTCACAATCTTACGACCACTTTGCATGACGATAATCTCACCTGTTGGCAGCACATTGATTTGTAACGGCACGGTTGTTTGCACCTGTTTTCCATGAAATATACCCTCGACAGTTTGACGAGTTTGATACCACACGCGCGGATTGATTTGACCTGTAATGTTATAGGCTAAATCAATTGGATTTGGGTTGTTCAGTTCAATTTGATACAGCAATTTTTTGCCAACTGCAATGGTTTGAGATTCAGCTTTGACTCGTAATAATGGCGATACTAAAGGTTTGATAAATATCTGAGTTTGGGTATCGACTTGCACGCATTGCTTTGCACCATAAACTTGGTCATACACTGAATATTGTGTCGTAATTAAATCCGATTGATTGCCTTTAAGGATAAAGCTTAATGTGACTTGCTGTTGGGCTTGTGGGGGCAATTTTCCTAATATCCAAGTGACTTTTTCATCAGTTCTTTGTCGTGCATGAAGTGCTTCTAAACTATGAATATTATCAGGCAATTGAGCCACAACCTTAAGCTGTTTAATCGGGACATTACCATTATTGGTGACAATCAAAGTTTGCTCAAGTCTTTCACCAGCATATTGGATTTGAGGGCTGATGGCTTGCAAAATTAAACTAGGTGTATGCCAACGTATTGTATTTTTTGCTTGTACTGATGGATAACCCTTAGCACTTAATGTGACTTGAGGCTGCTGGGCGATCATTTCAGGTTTCACATTGTTTTGTAATTGTTTCGCAACGAGACAACCGACACTAAAAAAAGGATTTTCATATTTTTCTTTCGAGCAAAATTGATTATCCAATTCTAATTGCTCAGGCTGAATACTTAAAAAAGGTGGCTGGATTTCGTATAACAGTTTGACTGATTTATTGGGGTATAAATGCTGCTGTTTCCAGTCCAAATAAAGCCATTCTTTATCTTTGCGTTGTTTAAAATCTTGGGTATAACTTAACTGCCATTCCCGTGGTAATTTATTGATTAAATCCATTTTTCTCGCAGAGCGTGCGCCATTATTATCAATTTTCAACGCCACGCTAACACCATCGCAAGATGACACATCAGCAGTTTGAGTCCAGTTTTTGCCCGCAGGTTTAATATGGCTGTGTAATTGTAGTTTTGCATGAGTCGGAATCACATATTGATGCAACATACTGAGTTGATAGCAACTATCATTAAACAATACAGTTTTTAATTCTTCGGCGCTGGCCCACGTATTCGGTTTAAGCACTAACGCCAATTCCGCTTCATCATCAGGTCTAAATTCAGACAATTGCCAATATACCCAACGATGTTGTTTAGGATAAATTTCAACACGGCGATTTAATTCATGACTGGCTTCATCTTGCTCCAGCGTGAGTGGCGAACCTTCACCCTCTCCAAATGCGGTAATATGACTTGTCTCAAAGTTTGCATTTCCCAATACCTGTTTAACCGCCTCAGCACGATGCAATGATAATTTTTTGTTATAACTGGCTCGACCCTTAGTGTCTGTATGCCCAACTAACCAATATGACAAAGTAGGTTTCATACGTAGCAAAATATCAGCTTCAAAATGGACAGCCAATTCATCATGTAAACCCTCATTACCTTTTTCAAAGCCTTTTAAGCGGCCTAACATCGTTGGCGGACACATGGCTAATTCTTGGTCTCGAATCTCAATATTGCCTTGTGAAACATTGCTGTCAGACAGTGCAAACCATTCGTTGGGCGGTAACGGATATTGTATTTCAATCCCCTCAACAATTTGTTCTAATCCATTGCCATTGATTTCATCAGTTGTATTTTTAAGGGTCAAAACCAGCTCAATACCTTGCTCTGTTTGGCGAAAGGTTTTAGTGAGACTAAAGAGGCTTTGCTCATCATTTGGATAGTAAAGTGTTTCAGCATAACTATGAATACTGAATAAGAGGAGAAAAAACAATAGAAATTTCATGAGAGATTTGCGGTTTACATTGGTTAAAATCTTGGGCTAATAATATCAAACTGCCAAGCTTGTGTGTTGTTTTTAGTTCTGAATTCATCAAACAAAATACAAGATGCAGCAACTTGACTATAAGCCATTTTATCAAAAAGCATTGTTATTAAGGAGGTTCAAGACCGCAAACTTTGCTTATTTCTGCTCTAAACACTATCGCCCTGCTAAAATCATCCATTAACGGCGAACATTTTTAGCACCTCTAAAGTTAGCATGTTTAGCCCCTTTTAATTTTGCACCACGTAAATCTGCCTTTTGAAACTTTGCCCCACGCAAATTAGCTCGGCGTAAATCCGCACCGCGTAAATTAGCCCCACGTAAATCAGCATAACTTAAATTGGCTTTGCCTAAACGTGCACCACGTAAATTAGCCCCGCGTAAATTGGCTCGATTTAAATTAGCATTAGACATTTTGGCACTGCGTAAATTGGCATAACGTAAACGCGCACGGGTTAAATTCGCACGGGTTAAATCTGCACCGCGTAAATTTGCACCACGTAAACGGGCGTTGCGTAAATTGGCACTACGTAATTTTGCGCGGATTAAACGACTGCCTGTTAAATTAGCACTGGTTAAATTGCAGCGATTACAGGCTTTCGTTTTTTTGAGGCGAGAAACATGCGTTGAGTTTGCAGCATAAGTTGGGTTGATTTCCCCTATAAAGCTGACAAAAACAGAAATACACAGTATTAAAGCAACCTGTTTCGCATTCATAACAAACCCTTTGGTAATATAATTAGCAAGAATATAAAGTGTATGCTTAGATTCTATTTATGCGTCAGGTCAAACCCATTGAATCAAATCATCCATAGGGTTTTAGCAGGTATAGTCAATTTAGGTTTATGTGTTAGGACTGGCAGTCCCGTATCACTTTAGAATAAAATGACTATAGGTCTTATAGATTATGTCTAGTATTAGCATAAGACGCACACATCCAAGCTTCAAATAAATTTGCAACTAGTTAGGTCAAATCGTAGATAGATGGTGTCATTACAGCCGTTTGGTCAGCGATTTTAAACTGTAATGAAATAGTACCATACCTAAATGATAGGAATATTAATGATTGCTAGAATGAAAAAAAGTCATCCCATTGCTTATCCAAACGCTGGCAAGCAGATTTTAAATCTAACGCTTTGAGTACTCCGTTTTCTGAGATTAACAATTCTTCATCTGTTAATTTGCGTAAGCCATCATCTACTTCAAAATCAACATCAATCTCATATTTATAAAGCAAATATTGTTCAATGGTTTTGTCTAATTCTGCCTCAGTCCACAATTGATCGGGCTGGGTAAATAGAAAATAATAGGCTAATACCGCTTCTTTGCACTCTTCGTCCTCTGCCAAATCATTTAAATGCCCAAACACACCAAAGTTATTGTCTAAGTTATGAAAATACAAATTACGTGACAACACCATCATATACTTGGTTTGATGATTAAACACGTTCATTATCTGGCGCACAATAACCGCGATAAAACCCAAAATCGCAAATAAAAACCCAAAAGGATTTGTCGCCATCAAACTTATCTTACCTAAAAGTGCGATTGAACCACCGATAACACCACCACCACCCGTCACTGCAAGTTTTAATTTATCCAATAGCTTAAAACGTATTTTCTGATTCGGAAATAACATTTCTAAATCATAACGCGGGATATTTTTAAATAACTTCACAAAAATATGTTTTTCAATATCAGCACTTTCTAAATCTTTGCTGTAAAAACGCTTAAGTTGATGAATTGCCTGCTTTTCAGATAATTTGCTATCTGCTTGCATTATTTCCCGTACACGTTGCACTTTAGTTTTAAAGTTAAGTAATAAAAATAAGCGTTTATAAATTGGAATTTCGATTTTTCGCTTCAGTATAAATAAACTACGCCAATCACGTTTATATTCAATTTTGGTTGCAGCACCACGATAATAAAGCAGCATATCGGCATAATCATCTAAATTGATACTCACATTGATGCCATAAGGCGAAGCTTCACTCATTGCGACATTAATATCATCGATGGAAAGTGCTTCGTAATTTGCGTGATTGAGTAGACCTTTTACATGATTAATCAAACTATCGCGCAGTTGTTGGTAATCTTGCGGCGAATATTCTTTTTTAGTGACAACATCGCAATCAGGATTGAAAGGTTGATAAGTTCGTTTGATTTCATCAATTTGATTTTTAAATTTATAGTGATACAACGCCGCAAATACATGGCAAAAACTATTAAAGTCTTTTCTTTGTTCTTCACTCCAATCAGGCGTTTGACATAAGTCATCTACAATTTCTTGTAAACTAACAGGAATAAAACGTTGACGATTATCATCAATAACTGTATTCATCGGCTTTTAGCTCGCAAATGATTAAATTGACTTAATATATTGAGTATATAGTCATTTTATAGGCTTTGCCTTATTTTAGGCATTCGGTTTGATGGGGTTTGGCATTATGATAACAAAATACGTTAAAATGCACCTTCTTTCCACAACAATAAACCAAGCAATTATGACTCAACAATACGATACTATCCGTGCGGTCATTTGGCAAGATAATGTCCTTAAGCTTTTAGATCAACGCAAGCTGCCACATGAAGAAGTTTTGTTAACGCTTGAAACTGCAATAGATACCGCTCAGGCGATTAAAGATATGGTGGTGCGTGGTGCGCCAGCGATTGGTGTGACGGCTGCGTTTGGTGTGGTATTGGCTGCACGCTCGGCTTATGCAAAAAATCCACAAAATTGGCAGGCTGAGATTGTAGCAGATTTGGATATTTTAGCGAATGCACGTCCTACGGCGGTTAATTTGGTCTGGGCATTAGAGATTATGAAAGGTTTATTTAGCGATATTTCTGCCAATCCCGAACCTGTTTTGTTGGCTGAAGCACAACGGATTCATGCAGAAGATATTGCGGCGAATAAAACCATGGGTGAGTTGGGTTCTGCATTATTTCCACAAAATTGTCGTGTATTGACCCATTGTAATACAGGCTCTTTGGCGACGGGGGGTTATGGTACGGCATTGGGTGTGATTCGTAGTGGTTATGCGAATGGCAAAATTACCGATGTGTATGCGGATGAAACCCGACCTTGGATGCAGGGCGCACGTTTGACCGCTTGGGAGTTGGTACAAGATAAAATTCCTGTGACTTTAATAGTTGAAGGTGCAGCAGCAACATTGATGCGTCAAGGCAAAGTGGATTGGGTGATTGTGGGTTCTGACCGTATTACGGCAAATGGTGATGTGGCGAATAAAATCGGGACATATAGTTTAGCGGTATTGGCACGGCAGCATGGTGTTAAATTTATGGTGGTCGCGCCGATGTCTACGGTTGATTATAATTTACCGAATGGTGATGCGATTGAGATTGAACAACGAACTGCGGAGGAAGTGTTGACTATTGGCGGCAAAGTGATTGCGGCGAAAGGTGCAAGTGCGTGGAATCCTGTATTTGATGTGACTCCAGCAGAATTAGTTGATGCAATTGTGACAGAAAAAGGGGTCGTAGAGAATCCAACGACTGAGAAAATGGCAGCGTTGTTGAATTTGTGAGGAAAGTTTGAATTGCTGGTTTTTAATCCTGCCAATTTTTGAATTTTGATCTTGATTCAGACAAAAAATAATAGGAGTGCGAAATTTATGTATAAGCAAAATAATTTTTGCACTCCCAATCACTGACCGATTCAACCAATCCCAATAACTTTTTACACCTTGCTCAACTGTTTTAAATTGATGCTGACAACCTACATTACGCAATAAAGAAATATCGGCTT
>JAYQWJ020000414.1:0-1655 GCA_035829175.2 Candidatus Albibeggiatoa psychrophila | reverse complement strand
GGCATGGTGGAAGTTAGCTTAGTTAAGCCCGTATTACAACAACTGTCACGTTATGCAAAAGGTAAGCGTGTAGGGCTTTTATCTATGGATGCGTATGCAGAAAAACGTGCTATGAGTATGTACAAAGAAAAACTCAACATACAGTTTGATAAAGAGATTTATGTGAATAGCTTTGCTGAATGGAAAGCCGCTTATATAAAATTACAAGACCAAGTTGACCAATTATTGTTGGTTACGCCGAGTGGTATGCAAGGTTGGAATAATCAGTTGGCAGCTGAATTTGTGTTAGAACAGACCAAGATTCCAACAGGTACAACCCAAAAATCGATGATGCCTTTCGCAATCATTGGTATTGTTAAAATACCTCAAGAACAAGGCGAGTGGGCTGCTCAAGCCGCATTGAAAATTTTAGCAGGTCAAGCACCAAATGAAATTCCTATTGTGCAAAATAAAAAAGGTAAGCTATTAATTAATCTAAAAATAGCGAACAGTATCGGCTTGATTTTCCACAATGCTATTTTAAAAAATGCGGAAGTGATACGCTAATTAAGAAAATATGATGAGCTTATGAACTGCATCCATCAGAATGAAATTGATAGATGTGGTTCTCACTCATCAATCTGCTTTTAGACCGCTAGCCTATTTATATTTTGTAATTTCACATACATCATTGCCGTCATCAGCGCATCGTTAAACGCATCATGTTGTCCCAAAGAGGGCAAGTCTAGCTCCTCCATGATGACATCAAAACGTAAATCAATATGTGTTTGATGGAGTGCGTTCGCTTTTTTTTCATAATAAATACCCGACACATCCGTTTGTTCATTCGGTAGCACAATCCCTAATAAAGGTCGTAGATATTTATTAATCATCGCCACATCAAATTCTAAATAATAACCAACCAACGGACGTGAGCCAATAAAACGCAAAAATTGTAGCACTGCATGTTTAGGGTCTAATCCATCCTTAAGGTCACAGTGGCGCAAATGGTGAACTTTGATACTGGCTTCGTTAATATCTTTGCTTGGTTTAACAAAGAGTTCTAATTTTTGGCTAGTCAAAATATGGTTATTTTTGATAATGACTGCGCCAATAGATAGGATTTCAGCTTTTCGGGGATTGATGCCTGTTGTTTCACAGTCAAAACAAACCGATTCATCAGCTGGTGGTTCATCAAATAGAAATGAATAACGCTCATCCTGTAAACGTTTACGGTTCATTTTATATTTAAAACGGCTAAACATAGGGTATTCCTTTGAATTATTAGTTTCACCCGTATGTGGTTCTCCTCCACAATGGCGATGTACTTTTTTATTAGAATAAATACATCTGTCGCTATATTAACAAATTTAATGGACACTGCCAGTATTAAGCTCACTCATTGCAGGTTTGAATTACAAAATTTTGTAACTACCTAGCCCAAATATACCAAAGCCCAATAGATAGAAAAAAAGAAAATAAGTGCTAAACTAAAGAATTGATGCACCTTTATAAATCATATAGTGATTAAAAATACCATTTTAACCAATTGAATAATATAATATTTAAAAATAATTACTTATAAATTTAATTTTTCGATTAATCTATATATAACTATTTTAACTTTAAAAACCTATTTGTAAGCAGTTGATTTTAAAGCTTGCGACATCTCTAAT
>JAYQWJ020000413.1:0-4437 GCA_035829175.2 Candidatus Albibeggiatoa psychrophila | reverse complement strand
GGAACGTCATCCTCAACATTTACAATTTCGATAAATACAGGTTCTAAAGGTTCAGAAAATACCTCGTCATCTGCTAACACGGGCTGCTGTGCACAATAAAGCAAACATAGCCCCAAGTATAAAGTAAGTTTTAGTTTCATGAGAAACCTCCAAAAATTCAGTAATATGACAATACTATTACTGTATATGATAGCAAATCATTCCCTCGCATTCACAGGTAAATCACCAAAAGGTGTAGTAATGACTGGATGATCGCTTGTTTCGTCATTATTAATTTCAATACCCTCAATATCTATACTGCTATTACTTGACTCTAAGGCCTGTTCAAATGCAGTACTGATTTTTTCATCTGCTTGCTGCAATAATTGTGTCTGTTCTGGCTCAGGCTCAACATCATCAACAATAAAATCCCCAAATGGTGTACTAACCTTGCGTTTTCCAACAGGCACTTCATCATTGGCAATTTGATGTCGGGCGGCAAATGGATTACCTTCAGGCATTTTTTGTAATATTTCCACTGTTTGCTCATCATCCGTAATCGCTTGCTGGATAAAGGGATTATCCTCAGTTTCAGTAAAAGAGGCTTCTCCAATGGGCGCAATATTAAGTTTGCTATACAGCTCTAAGATTTGTTTCTCACCCGCTTGATTATGTAGCACAATAGCGCGTTGCTGAATTTCATCAATCACCCATTGTCCTAACTCATCACCTTTTTCCACTGGCATTTGTACATCATCCATAACAACGTAAGCTTTTTTCGCGCTACCTAGAAAACTAATGCCTTCTAAATACACTTCTTCAGCCTGTACCGCATGAGCACAAAATAATAGGAATATCACACACCATTTATTCATTACAAAATCCTCTTTTATCTATCGTGGCAGGTAGTTGCCAATTTTATATTGTGGAAATTGATGACTACGTTGTGCTTGGTCAGTCACCAATATGGAGAATTGCCCTACTTTACTGCCAAAAAACTGACTGACAGTGCTGGCAGCTAAACCTTGTTGTGGATAAGTATAGGTGCTAACGTATAATTTGTCGCCATTTGGAAGGGTTTCTAAGCGTTTCATAGCTAAAGAGAAAGTCCCATCATTAAGTTGCAATATGACACTTTGAATTGGATATAAGCCTTCTCGCACGATAGCCTTAATTGTTAACTCACCATCATTAATATCAATCAAAACAGGATCGAAACCTGCCGCTAAAACCTGTGGGTAACTGCGACGAATACCAACTTGCTTTGTAGGTTCAATACGCAAAGAACTGCTTGTTGTCAATAAGCTGGGGCTATCACTGATTTCCAAATTCGGATAAGCGTGAAATTGACCTGCTTGATCTAAAGCCTGAATCTGAAATTGTCCTGCATCAGCCCCAAACAAATCGGCAAATTTACTGACAGGATAAACACCGCGTGGGAAAGTCAAAATTGCTTCAAAACGTTGATCACCATTTGCATAAGTCGCCATACGTTGCATCGCCTGTTTAAAATCAGTTTTATTACCTAATAAACGCACGGATTGAATCGCTGCTGCACCGGGACGCACAATCGCAAATAAAGTGGCTTCAGTTTCTAACACATCTTGCAAAATCGGGTCAAAGCCTGCCATCAATACTTGAGGACGTTGGCGCGTCACACCCGTAACAGGGATATTAACACTTTCACGGTCAATCACTGTAATCGGTACGGTATAAGAAGTGCTCTGCTGGTTTAAACTTGAATAAGTTTGCAAAATCACTTGATACACGCCCTCACGACTGAAAGTATGCGCTGGATTTTTACCTGTGACCACCTGCCCATCACCAAACTGCCATAAATAACTCAGCGTATCGCCACTGATGCCAATCGTTGAATTGTTGCTGAAAAACGCCCGTAACGGGGCTTCTCCAAATAAAGGCGTGACTTGAAAACTGGATTGGGGAACAACAACTTGATTAGAAACAGTGAATTGATTTTCACCCGTGACGGTTTGGTTATTGGTATTACGAACTTCTAAACTCACCGTATAATTGCCTGACCGTTTAAATTGATGTGAAACTACAGCGTTATCAGTGCCGACAAATTCCGTTCCATCACCAAACTCCCATAAAAAAAATTTAGCTTGAAAGCTTTCGGGAATCCGTGCCACAAAAGTGGTTTTAAGCGCATTACTTAATGCAGTGGCAGCTTGAATAGGAATATAAAAATCAATATCTTGTTCGACCAAATTCACCGATAAATCATATTGACCCAAGGCATTATCATTGAAACTGGTGGCTTCTAATAATAAATCAGTTTGATATAACGGCGTATAACGTAAATGTGCATTCTGACCATCACCGCTATTATCATCAAAACGTAATTGGCGACCAAACGCATCGTATAAATACATAAAACTGTTAAATTGACTGGATTGCATATCAATTACTAATTCTTGTCCAACAGGCACGCCTTTAATCACGTAACGGTCGGTATAAGCATTGCTGCGAGTTTGGGATTTGTTGTCATCAATGCTCAATTCGCCTTCAGTACTACTGTCCAACGGAAATATAATCCCATCTAATACTGCATTTAAAGATAACGATTCATTGTAGAAGTCCAAACCACCTGCATCATCTTTGACGGTTAAACCAATACTGTAATGTCCTGATTGATTATAAGTGTGGCTGATAGTGGATTCAGTGCTGCATGTCATCGGCGTGGAATCATCAAAATGCCAACAACGTTGTACAATCTCGCCATCTACATCTTCACTGAAATCGCTTAATGTCACGGTTGCGGGTACAGTTGTGCTGTCAGTTTGTACGATAAATGGATGTGCCAATGGATTGCGGTTCAATTTTTTATTTTTTAATTCAATACTATACGCGCCATAATTAAGGGTTTTATTGGCTTGATGCGCAGTCGCTTCAATATAGTAACGCCCTGTTTTAGTCGGCGTAAAAATAATTTCCGAATGGGTGGTTTTTGCCGCATCGTCATTGCTAGCCAGTAATTGTCCTTGATCGTCGAATAAATATAAATAAGTATCAAAGCTTGCTGTGATCCGAATCGCAATAGTTTGATCTTGAACAAGGTCGAAACCAAAATAATCAGCAGGAATATTGGCGCGTTGAGAAGACAAAGAATCCGTAGCTTGTAAATTAAAGCCCGAACGTACTTCATCAAGATTTAAAAATACAGGATTGGAAAATGTTGGGGTTTGAGTTGCTGGCGGGAAAAAATTAATCAATTCCGCTTGTTGATTACTGCTAATGCCTTCGTACAAAGCAGTGGGGTTGCTGGGGAAATTCAATGCAAATTGATAGGCAGTGTCAACGTCTTTGGCTTGGGCGATGAAATACAGCAAACGTACTTGTGATTGAGCAGGAATTTCAACATTTTTATAAACCCAATTTAATTTATCACCAACCAATGTATGCGTTGCAGTCACAGGACTTCCCGCTTGAGAATGATAATGTAACAAAGCAGGTAAACCGCCAAGTACGCCATTAACAGCTTTATCATCGGTGATTAAAAACTGTTTTTGATTATACGCGGTGACGGTGCGTGAGCCAGAACCCAATGTGCCATAAACTTCAATATCAACCGTTTGCGACTCATCAGTTGGATTGTTGATAATTTCCATATAACGCGCAAAGTTATAATTTTTGGAAACATAAATCCGTCGTCTGATTTCCAAACCTGTATTGGGTTCAACATAGCGACTGGTGATAATTTCACGTCCTTGAGTCGCCAAGCTGATAGGATTTCCAACATAATTAGTGCTGTTGACGCGCAAGTTGTACATGTTTTTATAAGCGTTGAGCGTACCTTTAACCAATACACCGTTATCACCAATATCATACACAAAACTTTTACCATCAATGAGTTGAGTTGCTGAGGCGTGGATGGGTAGCCAGCACAATATAGCCAAGATGACCCATAGCGGTCTTATCATAGACGTTCTCCAGATTTTTTTGAAAAGTTGATTGTTTTTATACTTTTATGTGTAAAGCGTGTCAAGAATGGATTTTGATTTTTGGAGTTTGATTACAAGTTTTGAGCTGTATTGAATGATTTTAGCTTGTTTGGTTTGAATATCTTGGAAATAAGTTGATGAACTGCATTTTTGTTGATTTTTAAGACCCTATCTATTTTATAATCAGTGCATAGCATTATGAATTCATAATTAAAATTTGTTTTTTGTCTATTTCACACCGATGTGACATTTTAGGTATAATATAAAAGCATCTGAATAACTTGAATGTAAGTAGAATAAAGATGTCTTATGTATAAATATCAAGTGACAGCTTGGCTTAATTCAGGCTATTTTTTAATAGTATCCAATTAAATTGATAATTTACAAAACAAAAAAAACAAAATCATAACTTGTTGAATTTTTTCTTATTTAATGAAAACTATTCACTTGTATTGACAATGTAAAAATATTAAAAACGCACAATCCACTGAGTTAA
>JAYQWJ020000412.1:0-13456 GCA_035829175.2 Candidatus Albibeggiatoa psychrophila | reverse complement strand
CCTATAAATCCTGATTCAGACAAGAAAAATTCCTATGACCGACCTAGACATCATCAAACAATTAGAGCAAGAAAAGCGAATTACATTTAAGTAAAAATCAACTAAAAGAGCTGCCAGTATCAGTGGGAGAATTGAAAAACTCATGCCAACTGTATATTTGCCGAAAAAGGCAACGATAACATCGGAGAAAATTTAATTATGCAAAACAAATTTGAAAATACGGGTGATATTTCAGGAGCAAGTATCAATGTTGGAGGAAATCATGTTAATCAAAGTATTCAAACCTCCGTCACATCAACTGACGACCGAAATTTAAGCCAATTATTACAGATTTTAGCCGCCAAAATTGACAAAGTTGAAGACCAAATTGATCGACAAGCAGCTCAACAACAACTAAATGTCATCACCGAACAAGTTGAAAAACGTGATAAAACACTGTTGCAAAAAGCGGTTGGGGTTATCGAAAATATCGTGGGTGCGGTCAATGAAATTAGAGAAATCAAAACTAGATTATTGGGTTGAAATATTGAAAAAGACAGGCAGTTATAAAACCACCTGTTCTTTAAGCTATAAACTTAATGCCGAATACCCGGAACATTTAAAACCCGACCATTGTTTTTAGACATTAAATACATTTCAATATCGCCATATTCTGCTGCATCAGGCTCTAATTCATTGGCTCTCACCGCAACACCGCACCATTGGAAACGTTTGCGAATATCCCAAATTTCACCGCGACTGGTACGATAAACTGGGAAATGATCCAACATGCCAACAAAGCCGCCTAAATACTGACCGCGAATCCATTTATTTGCACTGGTTTCATGACAATCAACACAAGAAAAGTTCAATTGACCAATTTTACGGTGCATTAATTCCTCACCACGATGAATCGATAATTGTGTATTACGGTCGCTTTTATCAATCGCAATCGGATGCCCATTAGCCAAAAAACGTAAATAAATCGCCATTGATAAGTTTTCATCTGATTGAGACAAATATTCAGCACCTGTGGTTGCACGCGCATGACGAGTGACAAACTCTTCAATTCCAATCACTTTATTCATCCGAGTTTCAACTTTAGGCATATCAGTTGCCCATGTTGCAAATTCAACTTCTGGCTTTTCATGACAAGATTGGCAAGATTTACCCGTAGAACCTTCCGTTATAAAAAGCCCTTTTGCAGTATCAACATTCATCATTGAAGGATTAACAAACTCGTCAAAATTATCGCGGGTTTCAATTGGCATTGCCCGAGTGTCAGGATTTTCTTGAGTATTTTCAAATTTAACAGGCTTGTTCATGGTTTTTAAATAAGCCACAATGTGTTTAATTTCTTCTTTGCTGAAAAGCTCGTGAGCACCCCATGGTGGCATCACCGTTGAGGGATTAAACATGCGCGGATCATAAATGTAGTTAAATAAATATTCATCATCACGACCCCAAACGCCAACCGTTGAGATATTAATTCCCACATTCCCCGGCAATGCCGCATCTGGCAAAATATGGCAAGCGTAACAACTGCCGCCACGTTTACGGTCAGAAACCAATGCTTTACCTTTTGCAGGATCGCCGATAATGACATCACCTTCATCGTCGTTAATAATAACATTTGAATTTGATCTTGTTGATTTATCTAGCTTTTGCATGAATGAGACGGGAGGCGATACCGCTTGACGCAAAGTGCTAAATTTAGACCAGTCGGATGGACTCCAACCTGAATAGCGATCCCATGGGATTTTGTAACTGGGTTTTTCCATTTCCAAGGGTACATCTCTTGACATTTCAGAAGCTTGAACTGCTCCAAAATAAAATGCACTTAACCCCATCATGAGTACGGTTTTGGTGAAAACGTGTCTCATTAATATCCTCCATTGTTGTTATAATATGAGCGTAGGCAAATAAGATAGTAAATTTTTTTATAGCTCTATGGCAAGCATTAATTGCTATTTTGTTGAACTTTTTAGAATTATTTTTCAAACATAAGCTTTTTCAATCTAATCATAATTTTTACAAATATAAACTCATGTTAAATTTTTGATTTTGAAGTTTTGATTTTGGATTTTTGCTGGTTAAGAAATAATGGTTTAAACAGATGTTTTGTAGTGCAATCACTGAGAATGAGCTGTATTAATAGTGTGGTTAAGAGGAATACGATAAAATGGAGGGGTTTTTAGAAAAATATAATTGCGGATAAATAATATTTGAGATTAGGAGCATCTCGTATCAGTCGTACAGATACTCCTAAAAATGGGATTTTTTACTAATTTATGATACCCATTTCACCCCTAAAATCTGCTGAAATTTTATCAACTATTTCACGGGTTTTTTTACCATTAGGACCAACAACCACAAAAAATGCCATTCCCTTTTCAGCGACACAACCGACTAAGGCTTTATAATCACCATTGCTAGCCCACGCAGATTCTGCACCATGATCTTTACTTTGTTCAAATTTATTAAACCACAACACATCTCCCGCCATTTTTAAACACTGAATTTGTCCCCTATTCATTAAGCTCCACGAAGTAGAAATAAGTGTGTCAGAGGCGTGTACTTGAGACCAACTTGTCATCAAGAAAAATGTAAATAAGGTTAAAAATCGCATTGTTTTCTCCTGCTGCTATCAATAATGTAAGATATTGTAAAATACTAAGCTTCTCACCTAAGACAGTCAAGTGAGGTCGAATATCTCATTTTCAATAAAGCGAATTTTTAGCCAATAAAGCAATGCTTGATTTAATATAGGAATGTTATACTTTAAATATAAGCAGTAAATTAAGCGACTTCAATGAGTTAAGCATGAATAAATCTCTATTATTTCGACAACATGGTGCGGTATTATTGCTGATGTTAATCTTGTTGATGCTAGCGGTGACAACCGTGGTATTAAGCGCACTCAACGACCGTCATGATTATCAATTAATTCAACAGCAACAGACACAGCGGGCATTGCATCAAGCCAAACAAGCACTTATCGGTTTTGCCGCCGCTTATGATAAAACCCATAGCAATAGTCCTGACGCATTTGTTGGGTATTTGCCTTGTCCTGATGTTACGGGCGATGGCAGTGCCGCAACATGTGCTGCTGCGGGTCAGACTGTGTTAGGACGATTTCCTTGGCGCAGTTTGGGTGTTCCACCGTTATATGATGGTAGCGGGGAATGCTTGTGGTATGCGGTTTCAGGTGGTTTTAAAAATAATCCCAAGACACCGATTACTCACGATACAGACGGCGATATTATTATTAAAGATGTGAATGGCAATATTTTACATGGCGATACGGCGTTAAATCGTGCGATTGCAGTGGTTTTCGCGCCGAATAAACCCTTGTCTGCTCAAACGCGTGGTGGCAGCTCGGGCACTCAAACTAATTGTGGATATAAAAATGCGCCCAATGCAGGATCAAACCAAGCCAGTAATTATTTGGAATCCATTGGCGGTGTCAATAATGCAACAGGTGGTGGACAATTAAGCATTTATGATACGTCAAACCGTATTTTTCGCGATGCAGATTCTGATGATGAAAATTATCCGACTTTTGTTCAAGCGGCGACTGCTTATAACAGTGATGGTGAAGAAGTCTTTAATGACACAACGGCGATTATTTCAGCAGCGGATTTTGCACCTATTTATAAGTTAATGGATTATCGGGTTGTCAGTAAGGCAGCGACTTGCATTAAGCAATACAGTAGTGATAACCGCTTTAATTTTCTGACAAATTATTCAAAACCCATTGGTGATTGGGAATCGCCACATACAGATACTTATCGGGCGGATGTTGATATTAAGGCACAAATTGATATTTATCTCACTGAAAAAATAAGCAATTGTAAATCAAATGATTGTAATAAAAGTTGTGATGATATATGCGAGGCGCAAAAGCAGCAATGTACAACACAATGTGATAGTAGTTTTCCAAATGATGTAAGTGATGCGCTCACTTGTGCAAATGACTGTGTTGCAACTGAGTCTAGTTGTAATAGTTGTAATTCGGCTAAAGCCACATGTGAAGCTAATTGTGAGTCGGCGGCTAAGCAAGAAAATTTTTATAAAACCGCAATTGATATTTCCGCTAATTATCCGTGGGCGAGCGGGCTTGATGATGCAAGTTTTAAAGAACAGAGTGGCGCACGTTTTGGGCGGATTCCCAGTGTTTTAGATGGTGATACAACAGCACCTTTAACCGTGTCTAATTTGCAAAATAATGATATGTCAGACAGTTGGTCAACCAATTGTTTTGATGAAAGTAAGTGGATTTGGTGGAAAGAGTGGAAAGACAGCGTTTTTTATGCGTTTGATGATGAATATGTGACGCAATCAATCACACAGCTTTGGGTTAAAACTGAGCGTAGTGCAAATTCTATTGGTTCGGGAGCAAATAAAGTTTGGACGTTGGAAGACCGTAATCAATTTCTGGTTCGCAAAGCTATCCGCAAGGCTGCCACTATCGCAAAATTAACTGATAGCACTGCCTATGATGGTTGGGAAAAAACCACTATTTCTGCAACGGTTTCAGCGACGAGTTTGAAATTATCTAATATTGATCGTTCATTTGTGGTGATTTCTGCGGGACGACGTTTGGCTTTGAATCAAGGCAGTAGCAGCGTTAGTTATGAGCCTTTTACTCAAATAAGAGATATTAAGGCATTTTGTGATAGTTATCCTGCGTTGTGTTCTACTTGTAATGCGACACCTGATAGTGCTTATATTTCAGGTTGTTATAAATCTCGTATTGATAATTATTTGGAAGGCGATGCAGATGGCAGTCTTAATTTAAGAAAAGTGCTGAGTGGGGCAATGGTTGGCGGTAATATTCCGATTGATTACACTACGCAAGCGGTGGCGACGATACCGACAGGTGATGAGGCATTTATTCAAGAGGTAATAGATATGGATTTTTTCACTGATTATGCGTGTTATTCGGCTTCAGATTGTAATTCGCAATATAAAAAATAATGTAAAAATAAGGGGTTGTGATGCATCATCATGGTTTTACTTTGATTGAGATGGCAATGGTTTTGTTGATAGTGGGTTTATTGACCAGCAGCTTGTTGATGCCAATTAATGCGCAATTGCAATTACGGCGGGTTTCTGAGACTGAGAAGAAGTTAAGTCAAATTAAGCAAACGATTATTTCTTATATTGTTTTAGGGCAAACTTTGCCTTGTCCTGATACGGATTCTGATGGGTTTGAGAATATCACCGCCAGTCGTTGTAGTGAGCGTGAGGGTGATTTGGCATGGCGCACGTTGGGCTTAAGTTCAGGTCAGATTGATGGTTGGGGACATCATTTTGCTTATGCGATTGCAGATGGTGATTATCAGAATAAAACCGATAGCAGTAAGTTTATTACGTTGGATAATTTAAGAAAGGCGACGGGTTTGAAAATCGCGTTGGATACGGGTAGTGATATTGAAGATATTGCGTTGTTGGTGGTGTATTCATTGGGTGAGGATGGGATAGCATATAATGAAAATGCCAATGGTGATAAAACTTATAAATACGGCGATTATATTGAGGGGATTTATGATGACCATTTAATTTGGTTATCGCGTTATGAGATGGTGGGTTATGTCAAAGGCTATAGTTATTAAGCATATTATTAAACTGTCAATATAGGGAAAAGTAGCAGAATCGTATAAATCTGTAAACTTTTCACTTTTCCTCTAGTTTAGGCAACAAAAAAATGAGTATCAAAGCTGAAAACTCATCGAACACACGCTATGCAGATTCTGGCGGTTGCATAGCAAATTCAGCAATAAATGAACAGCCTTGACCTAACTCACTTTCACAACGAATACTTCCGCCCATTTGCTCAATGAGTTTTTTAACACTGAACAAACCCAAACCTGTTGAATGCTCTTTACCTGTTGGTTTAGGCGTTAATTTAACGAATTTTCCAAATAGTTTAGATTGATCTTCTTGACTCAAACCTAGCCCCTCATCTTTTACCTCAAACCGTACCATTTGCTGCTCAAAAAGATTATCCATAAACAAATACACGTTACGATCTGGCGGTGAATATTTAACCGCATTGGAAATTAAATTATCTAAAACTTGTCGTATCGCAGTATTATCAACATAAGCAAGACATGGTGTTTTAGTCGATTGATCATGCACAATAATGTTTTTTTCCAAGCCTTTCTGTACATAAATCGCAAAAAGCTCTCGAAATGGCAATAAAATATCTTGTTGCACAAGCTCCATGTTTAACTTGCCTGATTCCAAAGCACTAACATCAAGTAAATTCTTAATTAAATCCAACATCTGATTGGCAGTTATTCTAATTTTATCCATTGAATCAACGATTTCATCAGTATCCATATCATCAATATCTTCTTCAACCATTTCAGCATAGCCACGTACAATCCCAATCGGATTTTTTAAATCATGCGCTGTAATACCTAACATAGCATTTTTTTCACGGTTTAAATCTTCTAAAACAACATTCTTCGCTTGCAACTCAGCAGTACGTTCTTCAACTTTAGTTTCTAATTCAGCATAAAACTGGGCATTTTCAATCGAAATCGAAATTTGTGAAGACAATAAATTCAAGGTTTTCAAGTGTTGTTCGGTAAACGCATTTTTTGTATTCTTATTTTCCAAATATAAAATCGCAACCAAGTCACCTCTATTTAACAAAGGCATACACAAGATAGAATTAGGTTTTGCTTGCTGAAAGTAATCATCATTCTTGAGCTTGGAATCAAACTTTTTATTTTGATTTGACCAAACAACATGCTTACGAGTGCCAATCACAAAGTTGACGATACAATTAACTAAGACCTTATTTTGTTCTATATCAACCGATTGTAGAACTTTGATTTGTTCATTATCAATTAGGGCTTCTGCTTGAATAAGCCACTGTTCTTGTTTTGGTAATAGCAAAAAACCTTTGTCTGCACCTGCATTTTTTATCACGATTTTCATCATTTCAATCAATAATTTATCTAATTTTATTTCGCTGGATAAAACCTGTGATGCTTGCAAAATGGTCGCTAAATCAAAAAACTGTCCTGCGGAGTATTCCATTGCCTGTATGCCATGAGAATTGTGAATGGTTTTGTCCACACTGATAACGGGAGATTGTGCTTTTGATTCTTTTGATTCAATAAAATACATTGCATAATGATGCTGAAGCTGTTCTGCTTTTGGTTTTGATCCCCATCTAAGATATTGATAATGTGCCTCATTAATATATGTTTGCGCAATTTTTCCCATATTTTGTTGGTGATAAAACTGCCCCGCTAATTCATTTGCAAGGGCTTCATCATGTAAAAATTCGTTTTGTTTTGCGCCTTGAATCGCTTGCTCATACAATTGGCTGGCTTTCCAATAATCTCCTAAAACCCGCGCTAATTCGGCTGCCACTAAATCATATTTATGCTGAAAATTGGCGGCACAAAAATGTGCCCAAGTGGCGAGACGTTCCTGATAACGCTGAATTGTTGCAAGATATTGCTGTTGTTGTTCAGGTGTTGCTTCTGGATATAAAGCCAATGCAATCAATGAATAATAATAATAACTTTGGCTTGGCGACAAAACACCCATTAATGATTTGCCCAATTGCTCCAAGGGTTCAGCGCATTCTAAGGCTTGTTTATAATGACCAAAATGATAGTTTAAAATGCTTTTGCTAAGTAAGGCGGTAAACTTTAACGGCGGAATATTAAAAATAGGATTGTTGGTTTGTTGCGTTTCATCAATCAACTCGCCTTTCAATACCAGAACGTCATCTGCTTTACCCATTAAATTATGCGCAAGTTGTCCCCATAAACTCAGATAAAATTCTGGAAATGGATGTTTGTGATTACGCGCCATTTTGATATAAACGGGGAATTCTTTACTCAGTTCTGCAAGCGGCTTTCCACATAAAAATAAGGTTGAACAATAGTGCATCGACGCATAACCCGTAAATTCTAAATCTCCTGTTTCCAAGCCAATTTGAATGGTCTGCTTAAGAGGGGCTAAAGAATTTTGAAACGGTTCTTTCCACGGTTTGATTTGTGCGTTGTAAGCGGTGAATACTTTACATTTAATTTCTTTGGCTTGATATTTATCCATCAAACGCAAAGCCATTTTCCCAAACTGATAACCCGTGTTAATGTCCAAAGCACTACCAATACGCAACACGCCATAAAACGCATAAATATAAGAAGACAACGGTGAATTGCCTTTATCATGCAGTAATTGCAACATTGTGAAAGCGTTCTGCATCCCTAATTTGGGATCAAGATGGAAAGAAGGCACATAAATCGACAGCATAATCCGATACATAAACAGACTTTCGGGGTCTGACATATCGGGCAGATTTTCATATTGCTGAGGATTTTGTTCCACAGGCGGCTGATCTCTTAATGATAAATTGAGCATTTTTAAAACCTTGTGCCCAGTATCAACTGCATCTTTAATTTGATTTCTCACCGCATAAGACAAGAGTTTAAATTCATAAATCCGTACTTTGTCTAAATCGGTTTTAGCCTGTTGCAATACAATTTTGCTCAGTTGTTCAGCTTGTTGGTAATCACTGATGAGCAACGCGGCTTTGACTGAAAAAACATAAATATCTAAAATCAACTGATAATGGGTTTCCCACATTTTTCCATAAGTCAGGCTTAGACTGCGCCCAATATGCAAATAATTTATTGCAGTATGATAAGCCGCTTCATTAATCGCACGTTGACCCGCTTGTAAATTCAATTCAATAATGCTTATTTTTTCTGCAAGTTGCTGAACTAACTCAATGCCACGGTTGAGCTGCTGCACGATTTCAAATAATTTATCTTCTTTATTCTCCACACTTTTGAGCAATAAACGCCCTATTTCCAAGTGTAAGATTTGTTTGTCTGATTTGGAAATTAACGCATACGCCGCTTGTTGAATTCTGTCATGTTGAAATTTAAATACGGCATTACCTGCATGTTCAGGGTTTTCTAATAATTTATAATTATCGTTGAGCGGAATAATTAAGCCTTCGGTTACACCTAACCAAAGTGCGTCAAAAGTTTGCTTAAGTGGTTGATTATAAATGATAGCCAAAGTTTTTAAATTAAATTTATTGCCAATACTCGAAGCCAGTTTTAAGACATCTTGAGTGCTTGCAACTTGTTTACGAATTTTTCCCGCCATTAAATCAACAACATTATCAGCAAGGGCTTTATGACTGATTTTGTGCACATTCCACAACCAACAGTGATGGATTAAATTAAAGTTGAGCAAACTTTCTTCATATAGTGTTTTCAGAAAAGTGGTGACAAAAAACGCATTGCCTAAGGTTTTTTCATAAATTAATTGAGTCAATTCCTCAGTTGTATCAGCGGGTTGATGCAAGGTATCACTAATTAAATCGCTGACATCTTGTTGTGTTAAATTGCCAAGCTGTAACGTTTGTATATCAATTTGTTGTTTTTGTAACTCCTTGATAGTGATATGAAATGGGTGTGTTTCATCGACTTCATTACTGCGATATGCACCAATCACCAGCAAATAATATAATTCAGAATCATTTAGCAATAAACTCAATAAATTCAACGAAGCAGAATCAGCCCATTGCCAATCATCAATAAATAATATAAAAGGATGTTCAACTTGACAAAGCAGTTGCATAAAACGTTTAAACAGCAAATTAAATCGATGTTGTGCAGCACGCGAACTGATATTAGCAACGGGCGGTTGTTTTCCAATAATGTATTCTAAGGCAGGAATGACATCAATCAGCACCTGTCCGTTTTGACCCACTGCATGTAAAATATTCTGTTTCCATTCTGCTAAATGGGTTTTGTCTTCCATCAATAAATATTGACAAAAATCATCAAAAGCTTGGGTAATGGCTGAATATGGTGTATTACGTTGATATTGATCAAATTTACCCGCTGCAAAATACCCGCGTTTTTTAGTCATAGGAAGATGGACTGCATTGACTAAAGCGGATTTTCCCACTCCAGAATAACCCGCGACCAATGTCATTTCTTTGCTACCTTGACAAGCACGTTCAAAGCTTTGAAGTAATTGGTTAATTTCCGCTTCACGCCCATATAATTTTTGTGGGATATTAAATTGAGTTGAGCTATCTTGTTGGGCTAATGGAAAATCTAAATCTTGTAAATTGTCTATAGATTTTAAACAAACTTCTAAATCATGTTTCAAACCTAATGCGGATTGATAACGTTGTTCAACATTTTTTTCCGCTAATTTCATAATGATATGAGACAGCATCGGTGGGATATGCTGATTAATTTGATCGGGTGGTGTAATCGGTTTGGCGATATGACAATGTATCAATTCTAAAGGGTCTAAGCTGTTATATGGCAATACTCGCGTCAGCAGCTCATAAAAGGTAATTCCCAAAGAATACAAATCGGTTCGATAATCTAAACTACAGTTCATGCGCCCCGTTTGTTCTGGAGAAATGTAGTATAAAGTGCCTTCTAATTGATTAGGATTTTTTAAATGTGGGGTTTCGCGTGGCAATATGGAAGAAATGCTGAAATCGATTATTTTCAACTTGTTGGTTTGTGGATTCCATATAATATTGGCAGGATTTATATCTTTGTGAATCACGCTACTGGCATGAATTTCTGCCAAAGTTTGGGCGATGTTTATTGCAATCAGTAAAAAATTTGAAATCGGAATTGAAAATGTAGCACGGGTTGATTGTTGCAATATTTGTTTAAGTGAACAGCCGTCAATATCTTCTAAGACAATATAGAGTTTGTTGTGATATTTTTGTAATTCATAAGCTTGGATGACACCGGCACTGTTTATTTTGTTAGTAATATCAAATTCTTGTTGGTAATATATCGATTCTTCTGGTAAAGGAAATGCTTGTTTTTGAATTTTAAGCACAATAGGTAAATCATCATCAATTCGCTTACCACGATAAATTAATGAACTTGCACTCTCATAAATCTGGTTATGTATTGTATAGTTAGGCAGGTCGAATAAAGCAGTTTGCATAACAACCCTCGTCATACGTTTAATTTTGGAGGCTTATTTATTCGCTTAAATCAGGCAAAAAGCAAACCCCTTCCCCATAAGTATTTATAAATACTAAACGATTAGTAGCCTATAAACAAGATTTGTCAACAAACTTAAATCAATCAAGAAAATAGAGGCTTGCAGAGAGTGTTTATCTATAAAGTTTTGAACAAAATAGGATTGTTTTTAAATCAGCGTTTAGAAATGATGAGGATTTGTAAGGCGAGTGGCGCAGCGCATAGTCTGGCGGATTTATGATGTTTTTTCTAAGATAGCTCTGTCTATTGCAAGCTTATGAAATATTTAATGTCATAAAAACGAAGTGTTACAAATTTTAAAAGTTAAGTTCGGTAACACGACGCTTTCGTAAAGGCTTAATCAGAGCAAGAAGAGCAACCTTCTGCTTTGGCTGGGCAGGCTGCTGGAGCAGGTTTGTTTTTAAAATCAGTTTCATACCAACCAGCACCTTTTAACTGAAAACCGCCCGCAGAAATAAGTTTACGTAAAGAATCTTTGCTGCATTCGGGGCAAGTTGTTAATGGTGCATCACTCATTTTTTGCATTTTTTCCAGTGTATGACCACAGTCTTCACAAGCATACTCATAAATAGGCATCGACATATTCCTCGCTATCTCAATAATAAATATATCCAAAAAAAGTTTAATAAAAAATAACATTGATGTATTTGCAGCCAGTCTATTCCGTCTAAGCCTCAAAATGGATATTGCTTAAAAAATGACAGTAAGCAAATTTATCACTATTATTTTCTATTTTTAAATTTAATTGTGCAATCCTAAATGAGGACAACATAAATAAAATCAAGCACATTATTTGCGATATTGGCTATTTCTGTTTGGTTTAAACTAAAAAATATCTATATTTGATAATAGCATATTTCTCATTGCTTATCTCATGGCTTGTATTGACCGCATGTAAATTGTAAAGTAACACTGCTTTCCATTCTTAAATAAAGGAAAATACGCATGTCAGATTCAGAAAAACCAGTTTATGTCATAGTCAAAGGACGTTTGCTAGACACAATCGAAAATAGGATCAATGAAAAAATTGCCGATGGCTATATTCCACAAGGCTCTTTAGTTTTATCCGTTGACGGAGAAGCTGATTATATCCAACCTATGATTTTAAAAGAGTTTGCCAAATCATAGCAATTAAAACAATAGTTTGTATTTCGATTTTTAAGTAACTCGAATCCTCGCCCTAATACTTTTATTCAAGCCATCGTTTGATACAAAGCATTACTTGAACAAATGCACGGATAATTTGTGAGAATCAGCCAAATGGCAAAAATAAAAGACAAAATTGATGAGCGGGCTCAATATTTACTTAGACTTTTAGTTAATAAGTATATTAAAGAAGGGCGACCCGTTGGTTCTCGCACTTTAGCTAAAGAATTAGATGTCGATTTAAGCTCTGCCACCATTCGTAATATCATGGCAGACTTAGAAGACATGGGGCTGGTGCGTTCACCACATACCTCGGCGGGTCGGATTCCAACCGTGCTGGGCTATCGTTTATTTGTCGATTCACTGCTACAAGTCAAACCATTGGAAAGTAGCGAAATTCAAATCATTAGTCGCCAATTGGCACAAGCTCAACAAAATGAACAAGAATTACTCACTCAAACCTCTAGCCTATTATCCGAAATCACCCATTTGGCCAGCGTTGTGATGCTACCCCGTCGCTTATGCAACACTTTGCGTCATGTTGAATTTCTAGCACTTTCCGATAAACGGGTATTGGTGATTTTAGTGGTCAACGATCATGAAGTGCAAAATAAAATTATCCAAACCTCGCGTCAATATTCCAGTGTCGAATTAGAACGGACTTCAAATTATTTAAATAATGCTTTTATTGGTAAAGATTTAAATGCTGTGCGTTCTCAAATTATGAATGAAATGCAGGAAACGCGTGAATCTATGGATAAACTCATGCAGGCGGTGATAGAAATGACAACCCAAGTTTTTCCAGATAAAGCGAGTTCTAAAGGCGATTATGTCATGAGTGGGCAAACCAATTTGATGGATATTGTGGATTTGTCGGACATTGAAAAACTGCGGCATTTGTTTTCAGCATTTAATCAAAAACATGATATTTTACAATTATTTGACCAAGTTATTGATAGCCAAGGAATGCAAGTCTTTATCGGCGATGAATCGGGTTATGAAGTATTAGGCGATTGCAGCATTGTCACTTCTCCCTACGTGGTAAACGGTGAGATAATAGGCGTGTTAGGTATTATTGGTCCAACTCGAATGGCTTATGAACGAATCATTCCCGTGGTTAATTTAACCGCAAAATTACTCGGTTCAGCACTGAATCATTAATTATGAAAATACTGCATATTTCTCGTTTAGCGAAACAACAGCGGGTTTTACAAGCAAAACCTTTCTATTCGACGCTACTTTGACTCCGATTTCGCTCGGCTTGGATAAGCTACCACAACATCTCCACTATT
>JAYQWJ020000411.1:0-4881 GCA_035829175.2 Candidatus Albibeggiatoa psychrophila | reverse complement strand
CTTAACTTCTTTGGTTTCTGGTAGTGATTGTAATTCCTGCCAAACTTGCAGCCGCCAACTTCTTTTTGGGTCAGATAGCAAAATTGCAAAGTATTCCAGTTTATTTTGATTTGGCTTCATTGGAAGAGGAGGTGTTCTAAAAACCAGTTTTGCTTTAAATTCATTATCATCTTTATCATGCAATATCAGCGTATATTCTTGTTCTATTTCCGTATTTGGTAATGTAAATTGTACTTCTTGAATTGAGGTATTATTTTGTTTGACTACAGAATTGCCGTCTTGATTTTGCACAATCAAATTATAAGGTTGTGTGCCTCCTTCCCAAAAAAAATGAATGTCATTTGTACCTGAAAATAAATATGCAAATTGGTCTTTTGTAAAGCTGCTAGACATAGAGTAAGCTTCGTCGCCTCTGCTAGAGGCTGCAACAGGCGGTTGGTAAACTTCTCTTTGAGTTAGAAATAAATATTGGCTTTCAATTATTGCTTTTAATTTACACCATCTACCACATGGTGATTGTAGTTGCTTCACAATGTATTTTTTACCAACTGGCAATTGTTCTTTAGACATCCACTCATTGTAATAATAAATAAAAATAGGTTGCTTAGAAAATACAGTAATAGCATCACCAGTACATAATGCTTGTCGAGTATTGTCTATAAGCACTTTTTCATTTCTTATAATTGTGATTTGTTCAATATCTGTCCATTTTTGTATTTTAGCGACAAAATTACATGAATCTGTTGCATAAGTGTAATTACTCAAAAAAAGCAGTAATCCAAATATCCACCAAAAATTATATTTCATGTTGAATGCCTCTTTTTTTAAAAAATATGGACTAATTTAGGAAAGTCAGAAATACGCACAATTATTTGTATGAATTGGATAGCCATTAATTGTATGGAGACATCTACTTCAATACCATTTTACATTTTTGTAAAACTATATAGAAATAAGCTAATTAGAATGACAAATGTCAAGAGAAAAGCAATTAAGCTGTGTAAATAGGTGAAAATCAGTGTTGAGATAAGGATTATAATCAAAGAAAAAATGAATTTACAATTTTCTGGTTGCAATTGCCCAAATTGCATAAGTGTATCAATTGCATTGGCAATAATATAGACACCATCTACAGGTTGCCCTCTAATAGGAATAAAATGTTTATCGCCATTTTCTTTATGTGTTGTGCCAATTAACACAATTTGTCCCATCACATCAATTTCATCATTTATGACATCTAACGCTCGATAATTATCAATGAGGCTTTTACGATGGAAGTTAGGAACTTCATCAGGTGCAAAGCGATAAAACACTTTTTGGCTGGTATGAGAGCTAGCAATTTTAATTTCAAAGTTGCTTTGGTATTTTTCAACAAATGGTAAAATTACATCAAGTTGCTCACAATTCTTTGTTTGGCAAAGCTTTTGTAATGTCATTGCATTTTCACAGTTTGTATTTTTTGCCCACTGACTAAGCTGTTGTTGATAATTTTGTAATGCTTGTGCTGCAATTTGGTGGTTTTGAGTTCGTGTATATTGCTGGGCAAGTGCCGCCATAAGCTGCATTGAAGGTACAGCATTAAGTTGATTGTCATCACAAATAAGACTTATAATTTCCCAGCGTCGCAACACATAATCACTATCAGGTTTATAAAATGCAGATGCCCAAAATACATTTTTTTGCTGTTTAATATAGCTATCTAAAAAAGAAGGTGTTTTTTGTAAAAATTGAGCTGTATCTATTTTACCTTGATTGTTTAAGGGATAGCGATAAAGGCGGTTTAAGATGATGATAGGCGCATTGGGGTCTTGATTCAGTTTTTGCAAATATATGCCCAGTCGTTTATCTGCTATTGAGAGTGGGTTATTAGGCTTAAATAAACTTGCATCAGTATGCCAAGCAAAGTCTATATCCACGATAATCACATTTGCTCCACCATTTACTGCTTTTTCAATTAATGTTTTAAGTTTATCGCGTGGCGTAATCAACAATGCCCCCCAAGCACGATAGGCTTTATCATCAATATTGAATAATGCTAACCGTTGAATATTTGTTTTGTGAGTGTCAGCTCCATAATCGCTATGCCAATACATAATATGGTCTAATACATAATCGCGATTTTCTTTAAAAAAAGCAGTATCATCAAAAGCATGTAAAATTACAACTACCAGTGTTGCAATTATGAGATTTCTGCAAAAAACAATTATCGGTGCTGTATCTGTAAATAATTTAAACAGATGGCTGACGATTATCCAAAGTGTTTTTTTCATCATATAAAAAAGGTTTAACATTTAATTCTACTTTATTATCACGTATTTTCCATAAATCATAGGCATTTTGTAATTTTAACCAATGTATTGCTGTGGGTTTATTAAATGCTAATTCAAGACGGATAGCGA
This sequence comes from Candidatus Albibeggiatoa psychrophila, assembly GCA_035829175.2. GTDB lineage: Bacteria > Pseudomonadota > Gammaproteobacteria > Beggiatoales > Beggiatoaceae > Albibeggiatoa > Albibeggiatoa psychrophila. The sequence continues at coordinate 2,482 of JAYQWJ020000411.1, read as the reverse complement.
TTTCTGGGGTTATAGCTGTTTGTGCATCTAAAATATGCCGTAATAATACTGAATTGATATTTAAATGTTCTGCAACATCTAAAATTGACAATTCAAGTGGCTCTATGATGAGTTCTTTTAAGATTTCACCGGGATGTGCTGGGTTATACATTAGTGGTAATCCTCATAATTTACAATTTCAGCATCTCCGTCTTCAAATTTGAATGTAACGCGCCAATTGCCATTGACTGATACAGACCAAATTTCTTGGCGGTCTCCTTTTAATTTATGTAGGCGAAGTGCAGGTAAATCCATATCTGTGATGACTTCTGCTTGATCTAAGTTAGATAGTATGAGTTTTAGTCGTTTAATATGTGTAGCTTGAATGCCAGAACCATTACCTGTTTTATAAAATTTTTCTAATCCTTTATGTTTAAAGCTTTTAATCACCTATTAAACCCCATACAACACAAATGCCGCCCAAAGTGCAGGATGTGAATATTTTGGGTGTTGGATAAATTCACGTTTGGTTTCAGTAAGTGCTTGGATATGAGTTTGCCCTTGTAGCACTTTTTGATAGAAACGTTTAATAAATTCAGCAGTACTGGTATCATCAATCGACCATAGTGTCATCAACGTATTTTTATTGCCAGCCACATAGAGCGCGTAAGTTAGACCCATAATGCCTTCACCGCTCATACTACCACCTGCTGCGGTATCACATGCAGATAGTACCATTAAATCACTACGAAGGTCATAACCAATCCATTCACTGGCAGTAATATAGCCATCATATTTATCGGTAGTATTTACTTGACTAAGTACGATGGAGGAAAGTGCAGGCGTTTGATTGTCCAAGTAACCATGTGTAGCAAAATGTAGATATTTATAGTTTTTGAGTTGTTTTTGTTGGTTGAGTTGTACTAATTTAGATTCGCTAGCATTTTTATGGCGATAGATAATTGGCTTTTGGGTTGAAAATAGGCGTTTTAACTCATCAAGTTCTGTTTCTGTACCTTTAAGCGTACACCATGTACCCAGTCTTTGGAGAGCATTACGATAGACTGAGGCATCTGCTAATAATAGTTTTTCGGTTGTTGTGTTTGCAGTACTTCTAGTTTTACATTTTATTGGTAATTTATTTGGGTCTTGGTAATACGGTGCACCCATAGCAAGGAGAGCTTTACGGTTTCTCTGTTTGGCTAAATCTTTTTCACGTTGTTTGAGTAGTGCATAAGTGGACAGTGATTGTACATAGCTGATTTGATGATTTTTAATAACCATTTCATCATTTAAAAATAGGGTTTCAAACGGAATTTGTGCTAGCTTGCCTGATGGTGAAATAATCCAATTTGGATATTTTTCAAGTTGTTGTTGGATTGGCGTAAGTAGTTGTGCAGATAACAGTTCTGAATCCAAAGCAATTTTATATGGTGATTTGTTAATATCTTTCACTAAAGTTAAATAATTATCTAAATAACTTGATTCGTCTAAATCATATCCATGCAAATTTCCCATATTATCAAGCGTAAAAACAAGTATACGGTTATTATGTTCTAAATAATTGATAAATAAAGTATCTTTAGGTATGAGTTTTTGTCCTTGCTGTGCTGTTAGAATTTTAGGGTCTGCGAGTTGAGCAAATTTAGGGTAGCGTTTTTTAAGCTTGTTTTGAAATGCAATAGATTGTTGGATTAATTTGTTTTTTTCAGTACGCAATGTAATTTGTTGCTCAGTATTTGCGGTTTGAACAATTCGATAATCAAGAGTTGTAATTTTTTTATGAAAACTATCAAATTGTTGGCGTTCTTTTTTAGATAAATTTGTATGTTCAATTGCCAGTTTTAACGCGATAGATTCAAGTAAAGTACGGGCTTTGGTTAATTCAACTGTATGGAACGCATTGTCAATTTGATTAACTTGGATTTGAGCAAAAGCGTATGAGACATAGCTAGGAATATATTGTTTAAATAGTGTTTGGCGATTTTCAGGGGAGAAGTTGCCTTTTCTTAAGTTTTCTACAGCTCTAACTATTGTAGAAAGATGCTTAATCCCTAATTTCAAATTTCCACTATTAATATGAATAATAGATAAATTTCTTAATGCATTGATTGTATAATAATTATTCAATCCTAATTTAGATTTCAATCCATAGTAAGATTTTTCAAATGAAGTGAATATTTTATTGTTTTTATAGTTTGTATTAGAATAATCACTAGGATTTGAATGTATTAAATTAATGGGGTTCATTTCTTGATTTGGTATTGTTTGAGCATTCATTGCAGCTGCAAAATTATTCAAGCTAATCAAAGTATAAGGATGATTTTCGCCTAAAAGCTCTAAGGCTAAATTATATGTTTTTTTATTGCGGAGTAATGCTTCCTTTATATTACCTAAATATTGATAGGTTGCTGCTAAATTATTTAAAACCTGTAATGTGCGTTGATGCTCTACACCAAAAAATTGAACATGTAAATCATAAGACTTTTTATATAAAATTAAA
>JAYQWJ020000410.1:0-13025 GCA_035829175.2 Candidatus Albibeggiatoa psychrophila | reverse complement strand
ACTTTGACTCCGATTTCGCTCGGCTTGGATAAGCTACCACAACATCTCCACTATTCCATACTCCATGACTATTCCTAAATTATGCAACGTGATAAAAAACCTATGCGATTTCCATGTAAATTCATACTCTTATCCAACTTGATGCTCAGTTTTTCACTGCATATTCACTCATTTCTCTATCCTTTTTCTTTTATCAATTTCTGAAGTTTGCTTTATCATTTCTCAACTCTTTATAAAGTGTTGGCGGAGTCAGTGGCGACAGGTTCACAATAAGCTTGCGTATAACAGGATAAGAAAGCACAAAGCATAAAATTTAACTCAATGCTTTCTCCTCAAACAACCTTATATTTGGAGATGATTATGAAAACCGTTGCGACTTTATCTGCTTTAACATTAGGTCTTGCAATTGCTGGTTACGCTGTTGCTGCTGTTACTCCTGTTGCTGTTACTGCTGCTGTTCCTTTTGGTAGTTGTGATTCTGATGCTCATAAACAAATATTATTGGCAAAATATGACACCGTTGAACCGATTGGCACAATCACCTTAGATGAAGTACAAGCCGTGCGTTTAGCTAAATTCCAAGAAATAGATGCTGATGCTAATGGCAGCATTACAACGACAGAACAAGACGCATATCATACTGCTCAAAAACAAGCGCATTTTACAGAAGCGGATACTAACTCTGACGGTCAACTTAGTGCAGAGGAATTTCAACAAGCACGCCCTCCACATCTTCCTGAAGGTGTAGAATTACCTGCTGACCATGCAGAAAAACACGCGGCGGCATTTAGTCGTATTGATAGCGATGCTAATGGCTTTGTCACATCAGAAGAACTTGAAGCAAACCCTCAACGCCGTGGACATCGTGGTGGTCATGCGGGTTTAAATGGTCGTTTAGATAATGATGCTAATGGTGAAATTTCCCAAGTTGAATTTTTAGCCAATGTTCATTTGTTTGATCGTATGGATACAAATGAAGACGGCGTTATCACCGAAGCTGAAATTGATGCAGCATCTTGTGGACGTGGTGGACATCGTGGTGGTTTTGGTAAAGGTGGTCATCGTGGTGAAGGATTTAGCAACTTCCAACGTTAAGACGCTTTTTAAGATTGGCGATTTTTTATAGATTGAGTTCGGCATTAAAAAATAATCTGTTTTTAGAACTGATGTGTTATGTTTTTTAGAGTTAAGTATCTATCAAACTAATTTATTAGATTGCAGATTCCAACTATAATGTCGAACTCATATTATTATACTAATCCATTGTCAAACAAATAAGATTCTTAACAATTTATGGCTGCCAGTCCTGATAAATATAAATTGCAGGAGACCCGTGTGGAATCACACACAGATGAAATGTTGATGAAAGATATTCAAGCTGGGAATCAACAAGCATTTCAATACTTGGTTAACCAAAATTTAGCAAGTTTGCATGGGTTTGCCCAGCGTATGTTAGGTAGTAACAGTGATGCTGAAGACGTGGTGCAAGAAACCTTTATACGAGTGTGGAATAAAGCCCATACATGGAAAGCAGGTAAAGCAAAACTCTCAACATGGTTGCATCGGATTACACACAATTTATGCGTAGATTGGCAACGTAAGCCAAAAGTGCAGACCATGACATTAACCCATGATGTCGAAGAAAATACCGAACACAGTACCGATAGTCTGCAACGAGAAGAAACTGCTCAAGCCGTTGAAACTGCATTGCAACAATTACCTGAACGTCAGCGCAGCGCAATCGTACTTTGCTATTATCAAGGAATGAGTAACCGTGACGCAGCCCAAGTGCTCAACGTCAGTGTTACTGCATTGGAATCCTTATTGGCGCGAGGTCGTCGCAGCTTGAAAACGTTATTATCAGAACAGGATTTATCATGAATATCAAACGTTTTACTCAAATAATTGAAGCCTATGGAGCGGATTCAAAGCGATGGCCTGAGTCTGAACGTGAAGCAGCTTTGGCTTTGCTTGCAATATCAACTGAAGCACAACAATTAACCCAACAAGCGGATGTACTTGATAGTTTTTTAAACTTGGTTGCGGTAAATTCGCCCAGTTTACAATTACAACAAAATATTTTTAATGCAGTGGCAGCACAACAATCCACCAAATCCTCAGATAATGCGTGGCAAGAATTGATAGATTGGCTATTTGGTACGACATGGCAACAGCACTTGCTCCGACCTGCATTGACGTTTTTACTACCATTAATTTTAGGGGTTTTCTTAGGCGTGCAATTAACGACAGAAACAGCTTTAACCCAAGAAGTATTATGGCAGACGGAAATGAATTTACTTGCTTTTGATACAAGTGCGGAATGGTAAGATGAAACAACAAAAATGGTTTATTTTAGCGTTGGTCATTTCACTGATTTCAAATATCTTTATGGCGGGTATTTTATTGGGTGGGCATTTTTTTCAGCCGCCACCACGAGATGGTTTTCACCCATCATCAATGATGATGCGTCCTCCACATCCTAGACATTTGGTTTGGATGCTAAAACAATTGCCAGAAGAAACTCGTAAAAAAGTTGAACCCATCGTGCAACAGCAATTTCAACGCGGACAAATGCGCACAGAAATGCACCAAACCCGTCAATTATTTCATGACATGGAAGCCTTATTTGTTGCAGAATCATTGGATAAAGTCGCGATTCAGCAACAATTTCAAGCATTGCAAGATAGAAAAAATAAAATGGCAAAACGTTTAAATGATGGTTTGCTAAGCATTGCGGATCAGTTAAATCAAGCTGAACGACAACAGTTAATCCAAGCCCTTCGTCATTCAAAACCATTTAGAGACAAGCCACCACATCGTGAAAGACGTGAGGAGTTAGATAACAGACATTAAAAATATACTCTTATCTATACTTGTGCAATATGAGGAAATTATTAAGTATTTCAGAGGCGGCTAAAGTATTAGGCGTGTTAGAATCAATGCTGCGAAGATGGGAATGTGAAGGAATCTGTAAAATGATACTTGTTCATAAAATAGAATTTTAAGCTAATAACAAACAGCGCACTTATTTCGCAAAAGCCTAATGTGATGATGGCTTAAATCTGCAATAACATGCTCGCGGGTTTGGCGAGGTTTATCATTCATTGCTATTTAGATTGTTTGGGAGTTAATATTGTATTGACTTGGAATAAGTCAGAAAAAACTGAAGTCTGGGAAATTTAAGACGAGGAAATGTGTCTTAAAAAGTATCTTGCCGGCACGAAGAATCGAACTCCGGACCTACTGATTACAAGTCAGTTGCTCTACCTGCTGAGCTATACCGGCGGAAAGAAGTGTGCTATTATATCTTTGAATCCTGAGTTGTAAAGCTTTTTTAAGTAAACCAGATAATCGGTATAAAAAAAGGAATTATCGGTATTTTTAGATTCAATATATGATTTTCAGGAACGGGTGTGAACTGGTTTTTCAAGTGACCATCAATTTTTAAGTTAATCGATCATACTGTCTTCATTTTCTTTTTCATATTGAATAATTGCTAATTCATAACTGTGATCAGGTACAAAACCATAAGGATTGACCTGTAATATTTTAGGCAAACGGCTTGTGCCACGCGCTTGAATTGTCATTGAATAGGCTTGTTCTATGCTGTCATGCTGCGCTTTTTTATTGTCCACCACATCTTGTTCTTGATTCAACTCATCTGCTTGTTGCTCATCCTCATTCTCCATTTCCTCATCTGTGAGACCTGCAAGCTGAAAAGTAATTTCGCCATCTTCATTGATAACAGGTAATTTTTGATTATGCTGCACGATGATAGTGTAATAAAAGCCCGTATCAAACCCAATCCAAGGCAAAAACTCAGTTAATTGCTCAAGTTGGGCAAAATCATTTAACATCCCCGGATTTTTAATCGGTTCATCCCGACGTGAGACTATAATTTGCTCGGTTAAACCACCACTGCCCGGTAACATATTAAGTGCTTCGCGGGTTGCTAAATTAGGATTTAATTTTTGATGTGTACCGTAAATAGTGAACGCGGCTTCAACTTCTTCAACCGTATAAATTTCAGCAAAACCTTTGATTAACAATAATTCTTGCACCGTTTCCAACTTATTATTACGCGGTTTATAAGGCGGGTCTAATTCTTCATAATAATCATCCTCCGCACCATTCATACGCTCCAAATCATCACCATCAGTCCAATCCCGCCACGCATCTATCAAACTATCCAAACGTTCTAAATCATCTTCACCAATGCGGAATTTGAGTAATTCTTTAAATTGTTCAGCTTGCAAGTTTGCTAAATTAATTTTGCCTGAATGATCATAAATCCGCACCACAGTGCCTTTGGGCAAACGGTATTCATCAGGCATTTCATCATATTCAGTATTGTTATAAGCTAAATTCAAGGGTCGCCCATCAAAACGATTTTGCCATGGTCGATTTTCTTCTAAAAAGGTTTGTCGTTCCTCATCATCGGGATGTGCCGCCATATTAATCATCAAAATTTCCATTTGCGCCAATTGCAAAGCGCTCATGGTATGACTCCAGTTTTCCAGACCCGATTTATTATGCGATACGGCGATGGCTGACAGTCGAGTATCGGTTGCTAAAGTGGCAATCATGACCGTCACTATAGCCAGAAACCACAATACAATAATCAGCACCACACCCCGTTGTCGATTCATGACAATTTACCTTTCTTGTTGCGCATCTAAACAAAGTTCCAAGGTTTTGTCCCAATCAGGCAAGGTAATACCAAATGTTTGCTGTAATCTTTGATTTGATAATACGGAATACGCAGGACGTTTTGCAGGTGTTGGATATTCAGAGGTGGGAATTGGAATCACATTAGGTTGCTTGTCTTCACGGGCAATAATCGCTTTAGCAAATTCATACCAACTGGTTTGACCGCCACAAGTTAAATGATAAAGACCTGAGAATTGTGCTCTATCCTTAGCCAATTGCGGTGAATAAAGTTGTGATAAGACCTGAATCGATGCCAATGCAATCATATAACTCCATGTTGGCGCACCAATTTGGTCACTTACAATACGCAATTCATTACGTTCATTCGCTAAGCGTTGCATGGTTAATAAAAAGTTTTTACCGCGAATCCCATATACCCATGCGGTACGGAAAATCAAATATTCACCGCCAATGGCTTCAATACCTTCTTCGCCTGCCAGCTTGGTTTTACCATAAGCCCCGCAAGGATTAACTTTATCATCTTCAGTATAGGGCGTTGCATTTTCACCATCAAATACATAATCGGTGGAATAGTGAACCAATAAGGAATTTAATTTTTTCGCCTCTTCCGCCATAATTGCAGGTGCTGTGCCATTGACTTGAAATGCGAGTTCGGTTTCTTCTTCAGCTTGGTCAACCGCTGTGTAAGCCGCTGCATTTAAAATAATATCGGGTTTAACTTCTTGGATAATACGACGTACTGAGTCCGCATTAGACAAGTCTACATGTCCATAGGCATTTGACACCCTCGATACGGGAATGACCGTCCCTAATGGTTGAGCGCAACGTAATAATTCCCAGCCAACTTGACCTGTGGGTGCAATAAGTAAAATACGTTTTTGTGACATAATATTATCCAAAATCAAGGTCGCAAAATAGGGATTATAACCTTGATTGTTATCGCACGCCTATTTGAATTTTTGGCTTGATTTAAATCGCAACAAATGCGTACACTTAGAACGGTTCGTCCTAATTAAATTTACTTGGCAAAATAGAATTATTTAGGTATTTGGGGCAAACAATTTTATATCTTGATTTTTTAAGGGGGTTTGCATGTTTTTATTGAAACGCTGGGTTATCGTGTTGTTATTGTGTTTAAGTTGGCCTGCTCAAGCGGATATCTCCAACGCGATTGTGAGTTTACTTTCCGAGTCATTTAAACAATATGATGCGCAAAAATATGAACAGGCAGCGGCATTATTGGAACGGGCATTGGGCATTGATGCACGTAATCCTATTTTATGGCATAACTTAGGGGGTGTGCGTCTAAAACAGGAAGATTGGAAACGTGCGGCTGATTTGGCAACCAAATCGAATACGTTGATTGTGGGCAGTGAGGATCAGAAAGGCTTACGGATTAGAAATTTCATGGTGATTGCATTGGCTTGTGAAGGAATGCAGGATGATAAGTGTGCGAAAGATGCACGGCTACGGGCTTATGCACTGGCGAAAAATTAATGTCATAAAAAAGGACTGGCAGCCTCATATTAAAGCGCAACCAGTCCTATCTAAAAAACCACTTGTAAGCAGTTGATTTTAAAGCTTGCAATATCTCTGCTACAGTCATACCACATTCCAAATAAATAAAACCGTTTAATCCACTTTGGTTCAAACTTTCAAAATCATTAAATATTCACAAGCCTTTTTTATCTATAGGATGTTGTTTATAAATAATTTTAATATTTTAGACTATGAAATGTTAGCATAACCCCCAATCTATATAAAAAACTTGGCTAGAGATAAAGGAATAATCAATCATGAGTCAATTCAAATATGGCCATGCCAATGCGTTACATTGGGAACAAGCTGCTCTGAATTGTTTAAAACAAATAGGTAAAGTAAATAATGAGAATTTAGGTTTTTTGTATATTACAGACCATTTTGAAGATGATATAAATAACATAACCTACTATTTTCAAAAAGAAACAGGGATTACAGACTGGGTTGGAACGGTTGGCATCGGCATTTGTGCTACAGGACATGAATATTTTAACGTACCTGCGATTGTCGCAATGGTTGGCGAATTTCCAGAAGACTCGTTTAAAGTATTTACTCGCGTGCATGAAGAAGACGATGAATTAGAAAAATTTGTCTTAGAACATCAGTCATGGGTTGATAGTAAAATACCGTTATTTGGCATCGTCCACGCCAATCCGCGCAACAGTGAATTACCTGAAATGATCGTGCAATTGGGTGAAAGTTTAGGCGATGGCTTCTTAGTCGGCGGCTTAACCAGTTCGCACAAGCAACAAAGTCAACATCCTCAAATTGCCAATGACGTATTGCTTGACGATGATTTGGATATATCTGGCGTTATTTTTTCCAGTGCTGTCACGGTTGCAACACGTTTGACTCAAGGCTGTTCGATTATTGGCAAACGGCATGAAATTACCGAAGCCGACCGCAATATTATCGTGCGAATTGATAATTTACCGTCATTACAAGTTTTTAAAGACGATATTGGTGAGGAGTTTTCTAAAGATTTGCATAAAGTTGCGGGACAAATTTTCACAGCCTTACCAATTCAAGGTTCAGATACTGGTGATTATATGGTGCGGAATATTATAGCACTTGACCCTGAACATCAATTGATGGCGATTGGGGATTTTGTCAGTGCAGGAATGCCGATTTTATTTGCCAAACGCGATGTGCACAGTGCTAAAGAAGATTTGGTTAAAATTCTAAGTAGTTTGAAACGTGATTTACATGGTCGAACGCCCAAGGGTGCGGTATACATTTCTTGTCTTGGACGTGGAGAAAGCTTATTTGGTAAAGATTCGCAAGAGATAAAATTAATCCAAGAAGTATTAGGAGACTTTCCACTGGTTGGTTTTTTCGCCAATGGTGAAATTTCACATCAACGTTTATATGGTTATACTGGTATTTTAACCTTATTTTTATAGAAATTGAGGTCACGTTTTATGAAAAAATTTTTATCCTGCATCCTGTTTGTGCTGTTGTTACCTTTACAAGTCGCGGCGGAAACTTTGCAATTCACGGGTGAAATCACTGAGTTAACTGAAACTGGGCGCGGATTAGAAGTTTGGTTGCGTTTGACTAAAGCTGAAGATGGTAGCAGTTTGGATTTTATTTTATCCGATGAAAGAGCATTAGAACTTGAGAGAACTCAATGGCTTACAATTACTTATAAGAAAGTAACCGAACCTTTAGCGATAGGCTTACGTTTGACCAGCGAGCCTGTTAATACACGTTTTTCAACCGATACGCCACAACGTTTTTTAGAACAGCCGCAATATACCCAAGTCGGTTATTATATTTCGGGACAAACGGGTGATGCGGGGATGTATTTGCAACTGAAAGATTGTCAGCAAACCGTGCATGAATTTATCGGCGTGTTTGAATTGGATGCAGATAATGCGGAAAAATATAAAGATAAAGAAATCGAAGTGACTTATATCAAGGAAGAAAATATTAAAGTCCTTGATTATCAAAAACCTTCTCCTAATATTACTGACGCAATGGATTGTGCAGAAAAGGCGACAACTCAAGTTGAAATTAATCGTTGTGCTTATGATGATTATGAAAAAGCAGACGTTGAATTAAACAGTGTATACCGTGAAATTTTAGCAACTTATAGTGATGATGCGCTATTTATTAAAAAATTAAAAGCGGCTCAACGGGCTTGGATGATATTTCGAGATGCTCATTTAGAAGCGTTATATTCTGAAGAAGACAAACGTTTTGCTTATGGTTCAATATATCCAACTTGCTCTAATAATGATTCGACCAAATTAATTAAACAACGGATTATACAATTGCAGCAATGGTTAACAGGCGTATCGGAAGGTGATGTTTGTAGTGGTTCGGTTAAGATGATGGCAGAATAATGTGACTATTAGGGCAATCGAGTTGAAAAGTAGGATAGTTCGGTAAAAAATAGGATTAACTTAAGCTAAGCGATTACTTGCAAAATAAGATGTATTCCTACAACCATCTGATTTCTTGGTTGATTATTTTTTTGAAGAATTAAACTTTAATCCGATTGCGCTAATAGATTTAGAAACTAAAATGATTTTTAAACTCGAATTTTAGATTCTTTACTTTTGCGATATAAGATACTGATACGTCCGATAGTTTGCACTACTTCAGACTGACTGGCATCACACAATGCTTGCGTTATTTCCAATCTACCCGCTTTATCCGCACCTGCAATTGTCACTTTGAGCAGCTCATGGGTTTCCAATGCACGTCTTAATTCTTTTATTAGATTATCCGTAATTCCTTTATCACCAACCATAATAATAGGTTTTAAATTGTGTGCCAATGCACGTAATTTTCGAATCTGTTGACTATTCAAAGGCATGGTCTGCATAAACTCAATCGATTAAAGGCTTATTTTAACACAGTTTTGAAATAATTCTTGGTTTGTTGAAAAGGCAAAAAAGTGGAATGCTATAATCTGTTTATCCCATTTGTATTGCTGAATATCCGATACAAAATGCTCAGCCTCATGTCCCATCTTTGGAATAATCACATTCACTGAACCTTGGGTTAATAAATACGCAACATGCGCCATAAAATCAGGATGTAAACACACTTTGTCGTTTGATATTACCAAGCTTATCTTTAATATATTCAATGACTTGGTTTAAATAAAAATATTATAATAAAGTGCGGCAATTTAGATTATGATTATTCATAACCGACTGCAAATAGCCTTCTTCCGATACATAAACTATGCTCAAGCCAAACTCCACCGCTGTTTTATATATATCCTTATTTATTTCAAGCTTAAGCCACTGCAAAAAAAATCACTCTCGCAAAAACAGTTGGTTAGCAGTCTGTCTTCATTTTGATTTATACATAATATCCTAAGTCTAGTTTTTATGCTCAAAGCAAAATAATTACCGCCTGAAATTTATTTATACCTTTAATATCCTTAGTTTATTTCCACAACTAACTATTTTTCGGGTATTTTTTTTGATAAGTAAAATTTATTCAAAACATAAGCTTAAACTTAGTTGCATATCTAAACTAATCATTTTTTTGAAAAAAGGCTGTACATTGAAATAATTTTGTCATATATTTGCTGCACCGCAACGTAAACAGAACTTATAAATATTATTATCATAACTAATAAAGATTTGAGGGAGTCAGCATGGCAACATCTCTGGAAATACTTGGTGAGATAAAACCTGAATACAAAGAGATTTTGACAGATGAAGCGTTAAGTTTTGTGGAAGCAATTGCTCGCAAATTTACCGCCCGTCGTGATGAATTATTAGCATGTCGAGTGGAACGCCAAAAGCAGCTTGACGCAGGTGTCATGCCTGACTTCTTGCCAGAAACTAAAGCAGTGCGCGAAGCTGATTGGAAAGTCGCAGAAACACCCGCTGACTTACAAGATCGTCGTGTTGAAATCACAGGTCCTGTTGAACGTAAGATGATTATCAATGCGTTGAACTCTGGCGCGAAAGTATTCATGGCTGACTTTGAAGATGCAAGTAGCCCCACGTGGGAATTGATGATTGAAGGTCAAATCAACTTGCGTGATGCGATTAATCTCACGATTGACTACACCAGCCCAGAAGGCAAACAATACAAGTTAAATGAGCAAATCGCGACCTTATTAGTGCGTCCTCGTGGTTGGCATTTACCTGAAAAACATGTGTTATTAGACGGTCAACCGATCCCCGGTGCATTCTTGGATTTCGGCTTGTACTTATTCCATAATGCGAAAAACTTGCTTGCAAAAGGTTCTGGCCCTTATTTCTATTTGCCAAAAATGGAAAGCCATTTAGAAGTGCGTTTGTGGAACGACATTTTTAATTTTGCACAAGACGAATTAGGTTTAAAACGCGGTACGATTAAAGCCACGATTTTGATTGAAACCATTTTGGCTTCTTTTGAAATTGATGAATTTTTATACGAATTAAAAGACCATTGCGTTGGTTTAAACTGCGGTCGTTGGGATTATATCTTTAGTTATATTAAGCGTTTCCACAAGAATCCTGCTTATGTATTACCAGATCGTAGTCAAGTCACAATGGATAAAGGTTTCTTAAATGCCTATTCATTGTTAGTGATTAAGACTTGTCACCGTCGTGGTGCTCATGCAATGGGTGGTATGGCTGCACAGATTCCGATTAAATCAGACCCAGTAGCGAATGAAGCCGCATTGACTAAAGTGCGTGCCGATAAAGAACGCGAAGCAATGAATGGTCATGATGGAACTTGGGTAGCGCATCCCGGATTAGTGCCTGTTGCAATGGAAATCTTTGACAAGCACATGCCTCAGCCAAACCAAAAAGACAAGTTGCGTGACGATGTGAATATCACCGCAGCTGATTTGGTTAAAGCCCCAGATATGCCGACTGATGGCGAAATCACAGAAGGTGGTTTACGTAATAATGTCAGTGCTGCATTGCATTATATGGCTTCATGGTTAAGCGGTAATGGTTGTGTGCCTATCAATAATTTGATGGAAGATGCGGCGACTGCAGAAATTGCCCGCGCACAATTGTGGCAGTGGGTGCATTATCCCGCAGGCGTGTTGAATGACGGTCGTAACGTGACTGTAGCATTAGTTCAACAAGTGATTGGTGAAGAATTAGATAAGATTCGCGCTGGTATGGGTGACGAAGCTTATGCAGGTAGTCAGTATAGCTTAGCGGCTAAGTTGATGGAACAAATCAGTACGCAAGATGAGTTTGCTGAGTTCTTAACTTCAGTGGCTTATGAGCACATTGCTTAAAACTCCTCGTTCCAGCGGTCTCCGTTGGAATGTAGAAGTGACGCTCTGCGTCATAAGTCTAAGTATTCCTAACTTTTAGAAATTTGCATTCTCGTATTATCTAAGACGCAGAGCGTCTTAACTGCATTACTACGCAGAGCGTAGCAACGAGATAAATATAACAATCTTAACTTTAACTTTTAACCGAGAGACAGGAAGATACGCCGATGAGCAGCAGAAAAGAAGCAATCGCAGCATTAGAAAAAGAATGGGCAGAAAATCCTCGTTGGGCAAACGTAAAACGTGGTTACAGTGCAGAAGACGTAGTACGTTTACGTGGTTCTGTACAACCTGAATATACGTATGCGAAAAATGGTGCGGACAAACTTTGGGACAAAGTCAACGGCACAGCTAAAAAAGGCTATGTGAATGCTTTCGGTGCAATCACTGCTGGTCAAGCAATGCAACAAGCTAAAGCGGGTTTAGAAGCAGTTTACTTATCAGGTTGGCAGGTTGCTGCTGACGGTAACACTTCAGAAACAATGTATCCTGACCAATCTTTATATGCGTATGATTCAGTACCAACTATGGTACGTCGTATCAATAACACATTCAAACGTGCTGACGAAATCCAATGGGGCAAAGGTCTTAATCCGGGTGACAAAGAATTTATTGATTATTTCTTACCTATCGTTGCTGATGCAGAAGCAGGTTTCGGTGGTGTTTTAAACGCTTATGAATTAATGAAGAATATGATTACTGCGGGTGCTGCTGGCGTTCACTTTGAAGATCAATTAGCGGCTGTGAAAAAATGCGGTCACATGGGTGGTAAAGTATTAGTTCCTACTCAAGAAGCCATTCAAAAATTAATCGCTGCACGTTTAGCGTCTGACGTAATGGGCGTGCCTACGTTGATTTTAGCGCGTACTGATGCAGAAGCAGCGAATTTATTGACTTCTGATTTTGATCCTAACGATAAACCATTCGTCACAGGCGAACGTACTGCTGAAGGTTTCTACACTGTTAAAAATGGTTTAGAGCAAGCGATTAGTCGTGGTGTGGCTTATGCGCCTTATGCTGATTTAGTTTGGTGTGAAACAGGTACACCTGACATTGGTTTCGCACGTGAATTCGCTCAAGCAGTCCATGCTGTATGTCCGGGACAATTATTGTCTTACAACTGCTCACCTTCTTTCAACTGGAAGAAAAACTTATCTGACAGCCAAATCGCCTCTTTCCAAGAAGATTTGTCAGCATTAGGTTATAAATACCAGTTCATCACTTTGGCGGGTATCCACTCAATGTGGTACAACACGTTTGATTTTGCATATAACTATGCGCGTGGCGAAGGCATGAAACATTACACAGAAATGGTTCAAGAACCAGAATTTGCTGCACGTGATAAAGGTTACACTTTCGTATCTCATCAGCAAGAAGTTGGCGCAGGTTATTTTGATGACGTAACTACTGTTATTCAAGGTGGCGCGTCTTCTGTTACTGCATTAACGGGTTCTACAGAAGAAGAACAATTCTAAGATTTGATTTATTAAGCATTTCCTAGAAGTTCTAAAACCCCGATGGCTTAATCGCGTTGGGGTTTTTTTGTGTCTGAATTTCTTAT
>JAYQWJ020000409.1:0-2547 GCA_035829175.2 Candidatus Albibeggiatoa psychrophila | reverse complement strand
CGACACACTGCGCATAAATTACCCTATTTACGGTCATAGCTTCAAACAATTTGAATTCATGTGCTTGCAACACTTGTTTTGCCTCCTTAAACAACTTTGTATTTCTGCTAGTCCGAGATAATATGAATGCTGTTTTAGGTTGTCCAGTAGTTATTAGTTGTCGAGCTTTGATGACATCCACCAAGTCGCTACCAGCCCACAAGTCAAATGCTGATGGTTGCATTGGGATTAATACCACATCAGCCACTTTAATTGCAGCAGCCGTTACTGCGGATATTTGTGAAGCACCATCAATAATCAGCCAGTCATAACCTTTTTTTACTGCCTGAATATCCTTGTTTAAGGTTGGTTGGTCTAATGTTATAACAGAGATATATTCCCCATTACCGGCATTATTCCAATTGCGTAGACTTGCCTGCGGATCAGAGTCTATTAACAACACCTTATCGCCCGTCCGCTGTAATGCACTGGCGAGATTAATCGCAATCGTGGTTTTGCCTGAACCGCCTTTTTGGTTCAAGATCGCTACAATGGTCATTTGTGGTTAGTTTCATTTGTGTTAAGGATGGAAGTAAACATTATTCCATTTACAACAGACAAAAAAAAGCCCCAACATATTTCTATGCTGAGGGCTTGGGTTAATTAAATGTGAAAACAAAGTTGTTCACGTTCAATTTCATTGGTTGCTTTTTGAGTAGCTTGAGTTTTATTGCTGGTTTTTTGGGTAGGTTCAGATTTTTTAAATTTTCTTCTTAACTTCCTATCCCACAAACCATTTACATGTTCAAAGCTTGGGTACACATTCCATACTTCGCCACTTAAAGCATTGGTATGGTAAACCAGTGCAGGCATACCAAGTAATGTAAGCTGAATATAAGTAGCATCGACTAAATGAGCTGCAATATCACATGCGGTAAAATGAACATGATAGCGTTTAAAGCCGCGTTTCTTTAATATCTCTAACGCTGCTATCAAAGTGCTTCCTGTACCACAAGCAGAGTCTAAAACCGTTATAAAATCTCCTTCTGGAGGGGTTTGAGGTAATGTCATTAAAGCCATTGCTTTGCTGATAGGTTCGGGAGTGAAAAATTGCCCTGATTGTTGAGAACCGCAATCTAAAGTTTCAAACACTTCTCCTAACATATCTGTTTGATAAGCTTCTAGTCCTTCAACCAAGATGACAAATAAATCAAGAAATATCATTCTTTCATCTTGCTTATAACGCTTCATGATAGAGATATATTCTCGCTCTAATTGTTCATCTTTAGAACCGCTTATCATGAGATTGATAGGCTGTTGCAACTCGATGCGTGCGAGCCGTACAAAATCTTGAAATAAAGTGCATTTTGCATAGGCTGCACCAAACGCATCCATTTTGGCAATAAATTGTTTGGCATATTCGTTTTGAATATTGTGTTCAACTTTTTTAGCCATTTTGATAATCCTTGAGTTTAGGTTTGACTGAATACCGTGAGGTCATCAGATACCAGCAACCACGCTGATATGACGTAGAATGAGTGCCACAGGTTGCAGCACTCGAAAGGTTTAAAATATTTTTAAATTCCGTCCAATTTCTAACCAGACATGTTCATCTGCCCAAATAGATTGACCTGTTGTTGTGCGACCCCACCAAGTACCATAATCAGTTATTAGTACGGGTTCGCCTACTTCACTCATTAAAACTATAATGTATTGCTTTTTAATCCCAAACCACTCAAAAGAATCGTTTTTACAAAGCCACCATTCATAAATTTCATCATACTCAGGGTCTAAGTATTCGAGTTCTTCTAAATGCTCTTGTAAAACGGACATTGTCAATTCGCCTTGATTTACAATCTGTTGTTCAGTGTCAATTGCATCCAATCTTTCGATTTCTGCATTGACTGCCTCTTTGTAAGACTGCAATGTGGCTTCAGTAAGATATTCTGAACAGCCTGCGTCCTCGCCTACCAGTATTTCTACAAGAAAGATAGGTTCTCGCTCAATATCCTCATAAGAAATAACTTCTTTCTCAAGTAATTCATTTACTAAGAGGGTTTGACAAGCTTGAATATAAGGATCAAAACGTTGCATCATCATATCCATACAACGTTCTAAATCTTTGGCTGAGTATATCGGTTGTTCTTGATTTTGTTCAATTTGGGATTTAGCTTTTTCGTACTGTTCATTAATGCGCTGCATGATTTTAGTCATTTGCGTTTTAGCGTCAGTACGGTGTCTGTCTGGATGGAATTCTGCAACAAGTTTGCGATAAATCGCTTTTACTTCGTCTAATGTTGTGCAATTTGAGAAATAGTTAACTTGAGTAGTCATAACAGACTCCTAATGTTGCTATTCACTGAATACCGAGGGGTCATCAGACATCCAACACCATGTTGAATGTGACATAGGAAGAGAGGGCGAGGATCGCCCTATATTTGGTAGGTTCTACGTTTCGACTTTGTACCGAGTGGTACTGGCTGTCTATTCAGGGAGGGAGCTACACCGTTGCAGTGTAGCTATATTACTGACCTGCGGGATTCAACAAGGTTTTTTGTTGCTTTATTG
>JAYQWJ020000408.1:0-2602 GCA_035829175.2 Candidatus Albibeggiatoa psychrophila | reverse complement strand
ACACTATTATCCAATGATTTGTTTTAGAAGTCAGATGCTGTTTGAAATTAAAACATCTTTTCAACCGATATGAGTCTGAAATTTTCAATTAATTGTTGTATGGATGAAAAATAAACAAATCCAAAATAAAAGATATTTTTTTAGAGCCAAGTTCGGTTTCTTTTGAGCTGGATAAAACGGCGGTATCAAAAGGCGGTTGAATTTCCACAATCTCACTAAATTGATTGATTTTTTTTAAATCCTGTAAAAAACGTTTATAAATTAATAATACTTGACGATAATCTTCTGTTTTAGACTTAATGCTGGCGTTAATCCGCAATCCTTGTATAAAATAAGGGTTTTTATCAGATTCAAGGAGCATGGGCTTTTTAGAAAATAATCCCTGCTCTATATCTGTTACGCCCCATGTCAATTTATCCAATAAAATCAAACTATTTTGAGTCAATGCTGAACTTAGATTTGTTAATACGCTATGCGGCGAAATATGCTGCTCAGTCAAAATACGCCCATAATTAACGACAGTGCGAATAATTTCAATATCAGCGGGTAAATTAGGCTGCAATGCTCTTAGTCTATCAATTTGTTTTTGATAAATATTAATTTGTTGTTCAATCGGTTTTGCTTGTTCATTAATTTGCCAAATTTCAATGGATTTTAATGCGGCGTAACTTGCACTGCCTAATAGAAAAATAACTGACAAGCTATACATTGCTAAACGCAAACGGTGATAAGTGAAATAGCGCGTATCAGTCGATTTAGCATAATGATTTTGCGGTGTATTTTGCAATAAATAGTAAGCTGCCAAATAATGCAAACAACCCATTTCTGTTGATTGTTGCGTATTTTTCATAAAATTGGCACAACTCAACAGTTTTATATTAATCTCAGGAACAGTGTTATGTTGCAAATAAGCTTGTAATTCATTGATATAGTTAGGTTGCGCTAATAAGACAACATTTAATTCAGCTGAAGGTGGCAAAATGCGAATTGACCCTAAATAACGCTGAGTGATAATAATTTGCTTAATGACAGACTCAGTGTAATTATTAGATAAATCAGCATCAGTCAATGCAATTAAACGGCTGAGTTGAAGCTTTTGATTAAAAAAGAAATTTTGCCGTAAACCTTGCGCACTATGAACGTTGATTTTTGGCGTATGCGTAACTAGCAAAGTATAAGGATGTACATCAAAATAACCGAGCAAAAATTCACTCAATAACGGCATCGAGAAAATACCCGCGAGTGGCACTTTAATTTTGTTAATTAAGTCTATCCACGGTTGAAATAATTCGGGGTTGGTAATGGCTGAAAATAATACTTTATCATCACCACGACCTTGTTTTTCTCTTCCTTGAACAGAGGCATAACTATAAGGTGTGTGTTCAAAAAAACGTTGTTTTCGATGAGTAAGTAAGTCTTGTCGGTCTTTGCCTACGACGTGTGGGACGTTGATATGACGATATTCTTCATGAACGCTGTCGACTAAAATGAAAATCGGGACTTCAAAGTGTAGATGTAAATACTGAGTAAATGCCGCAATATCCGCTTCATTGTTCTGAAATCGCCCGACTTCTTGCAATACGCCATTTTTTTTAGTCGCTTGATAAGCAATCAATTCGTAATCGGTAAGATAAAGTATCCGTTTCTTCATTCGGCTTGGCTAATTTTCTTAAAACGAGAAGATACCGCATCCTTAACAATATAAAACCAAAAGTCAAATTATATTTGTTAATTTAAAGTAACGAGATATTTTGAAAATAGGTGAATATTGGCAATCCTAAATGCTTATTCAAGACTGCCAATATGGGGGATATGAATGGGAATTATTTAATTGCAGAATAAATGACTTGTTTCCCAGCTTTTTGTGCTGCGTTCAAAGACTCTGTTGTAATTTTCACTTCAGAAGAAAAGTTTGGCTCAATATCCACTATTTGAGAAGGCATTTTCATTGAGGTATCACTACTGGTGTCATCTGCTGAACTTTCTTCAGTTTGATTATCTTCGCTTGTTTCCTCAGTGGCGGGTTCAGGATCAGTTAAGAGAATGCGGTCTAAATTTTTCTCAACCGTTTTTTTACCGATACCATTGACTAAGGTTAAGTCGTAAACAGAATTAAATTCACCGTGAGCATTTCGATAGTCAACGATAGCCTGTGCTTTTTTCTCACCAATGCCTGAGAGTGTTTCTTGGAGTTGCACAGCAGCCGCTTTGTTTACATTCACTTGTGATGCAGATTCGGCATAAACCATACAGGACATAAACGATAATGTGAAAAATAAAAATTTCAATAAACGCATGAGTATTTTCCAGCCTGTTAATCAATTTGAGTGCATATAGTAGCGTCGATTAATTGTTTTATCAATAGTAAAATAGATGGCTATATTAATTTTTTAATATATTCTTTTCATTTAAGCAAAAATCAGTAAAATTATTGTAAACATGTTCATTCCACAAAAGCTTATAATAAATATTACCAACGCATAAATGGAAAATGGAACACTATTTAACTCTGCAAAAAGTGACAATAACGCCTGATTTAGCAAGATTATTACATCCTGTTTGCAAACTCACTCATAATACTTATCATCTATTGCCAAATGCC
>JAYQWJ020000407.1:0-4249 GCA_035829175.2 Candidatus Albibeggiatoa psychrophila | reverse complement strand
CTTGATAAAGCGAGAAAACTAAAATTAAAGGAGTATTTGCATGTTCTGAAAATTGAAAATTCTGAATATGTAATGCTTGTTGGCTATCAGTTAAAGAATCATTAACAGGAAAGTTTTCTGTCACCACAACACTGTCAAATAGATTAGCTCCTGC
The DNA here is from genome assembly GCA_035829175.2 of Candidatus Albibeggiatoa psychrophila. Lineage (GTDB taxonomy): Bacteria > Pseudomonadota > Gammaproteobacteria > Beggiatoales > Beggiatoaceae > Albibeggiatoa > Albibeggiatoa psychrophila. Next base: position 4,095 of record JAYQWJ020000407.1, on the reverse strand, counting down.
AGCAATATTACTCCATTGTTGAATATCAACAAGTGATTGATAACTATATTCTTCCCGCTCGACTTGTTCAGATTGTAATTGTTGCAACCAGTCTTTTACGCTTTGTTGGGTATTAATTTGTACAACGACAGGAATTGTATTCGCAAATAAGCCGACCATGGTTTCAACTTGTGTTAATTCAGCAGGTCGCCCCGATACCATACCACCAAATAATACTTCTTGATTACGACTATAACAGCCTAAAACCAATGCCCAAGTGGCTTGTACCAAGGTGTTTAAGGTAATGCGTTGTTCACGGGAAAAAGACTGTAATTTTAATTTGATTTGTTCAGAAAATGAATAATGTTGCTCTAAATAGGCAGAATTTGCTGCTGGTGGCTTATTAATCAGTAATGGCGTAGGAGCTGTTATTTTTGCAAGGTTTTGCGTCCAATATTGTTTTGCATGATCTGCATCATGCTTTTGAATCCATTGAATATAGTCTTTGAAAGGGCGCAATGTCTTAACTGTTGGCGGTTGATTATCTGCCCGTGCTTGATAAAGCTTTAATACTTCTTGCAAAATAATCGGGAATGACCAACCATCTAAAACAATATGATGATGACTCCAAATAAAATGCACTTTTTCTTCGCTTAACTGTATGATATAAAAACGCATTAATGGAGCTTTATTTAAATTAAAGCCTTTTTTCTTATCTTCCTGCAATAGTTGAGTTAGTTTCTCATTTTTGGTTTGTGCATCATATTGTTTCCAGTCCTCTATTTGCCAATTTAAATCAACCTGTTTTAATACAATTTGTAGCGGTTGTTTTTGGTTTTCCCATACAAACAAAGTACGTAATACAGGATGACGTTGTTGTATTTCAGTCCATACCTGCTTAAGCCAATCTAAATTAGGTTTTTCTAAGTCAAAATGTACTTGAACAAAATAACCTAGCGTATCTGGCGAATATAAACTATCAAACAAAATACCTTTTTGTAATGGAGACAAGGGATAAATTGCTTCTACATTTTTTTTATCCATACAACACCTATTTAAAGTTGGTCAAGTAAATTATCTAAATCATCTTGATTCAGGTCAGCATCTGGAAAATCAGAAGGTGTATAACCACCTGTTTGAGGAGCTAAACAATGTTCAATCAAAGTTTGCAAGTGTGTTATGTAATTTTGCGCCAGCCGTTGAATAGTTTCCGACTGAAAAAATGCGCTACTATAGGTGCAGTTAACTTCAAGTTTCTCATTTAAAATAATTAGGCTAAAATCAATCAAATAAGCTCTTTTATTTAATTTGTCATGATAAGCTGCTGTTTTCTCAGTGGCTATACCTGAAAATAATTCGTTTTGTTGTTCAAATTGACCTAGATAGTTAAAGCTAATTTGTGCTTGTGGTAAATCTTGTAATTTTTGCCTAATTTCCAAATTTTGGTTTAAATAGCGCAAAATGGCATAATCAAAACCATTATTGGGTATTTGGCGTAGTTGCTCTTTGATTGATTTGATGGATTCAGCTAAACCTAAGTCTTTGTTTATACGTAATGTCACAGGATATAGGCTAGTAAACCAACCTATCGTACGCGACAAATCAAAATCATCATTAATTAACTCGCGCCCATGTCCTTCCAAATCTAATAAAACAGCCTTTTGCTCTGTCCAGTCAGATAAGGTTAAAGCCAATGCAGTGAGTAAAATATCATTGATTTTAGTGTTATAAGCTTGGCAAACATGTTTTAGTAAATCAGTAGTTTGTTCAGGAGTTAGAGATAGACAAATTTCAGCACTAGATTGCACTATATTTTCAGTTTGCGCCGCATTAAAATCAATGGGTATTGGCATTGATACTACCTGCTGCAACCAAAAATCAATATATTGTTCTGCTTGGTTCATATATTGTTGCAAATAATTAGACCAATCCAGAAAAGCGGTGGTTTTAAGTGATAATTGTACTTTTTTCTGCTGTAATAATTGCTGATAAGCCGTAGATAAATCTTCTAATAAAATACGCCATGATACGCCATCTACCGCTAAATGATGAATTGTGACAAATAAATAACCTGTTTGAGCCATAGTATTTTTGAATAGTGATGCATTTATCAATTTTGCTTTTTCAATATTTAAACTAGCTTGTGCAATTTGAGTTTCTGTTAAGAGTTGTGCATCATTCTGTAAATCAATCACTTCTAACTTAAAAGTCTCAACTTCCGCTAAATTTTGCTGTTGCCATTGATTATCAATTTTTTGAAATTGTAAACGCAGCGCATCATGATGAATTAATAAATGATTTATTGCTTTTTCTAGTAGCTGAGGCTGAATATCATTAGCAACTTTGAGCAAAACAGATTGATTGTAATAATTGAAATTAGTTAAATCTTGTTCAAAAAACCAATGTTGAATTGCTGTTAATGGCATTTCACCTGTGACTAAATCTTGCTGCGCTTGCACTATTTGACCAACATCAACAATAACAGCCAGTTGAGCAATAGTTTGATACTGAAATATGAGGCGTGGGGTTAGTTTGATATTATGCTGATTGGCTTGTGCCACAACTTGGATACTTAAAATTGAATCACCGCCTAATGAGAAAAAGTTATCATTTATACTCATTTTTTCAATATTTAATACTTGTGACCAAATGCTTGCTAAAATCTGCTCAATTTCATTTCTAGGAGCAATAAAATCTTGTTTATTATAAGTTTTAGCTTCTGGAATAGGTAAAGCTTTCTGATCAATTTTCCCATTAGGTGTAAGCAGAAATTTTTCCAATTGTACAAACATCTTAGGCAACATATAGTCAGGTAATGATTGCAGCATAAACTCCTGTAACTCACTAAATTTAATGTTTTTTTGTGCGACAAAATAGGCAGCAATGTATTTATCGTTAGCTTGGTCTTCTCGAACAATCACACAAGCAGTCTGAACAGTAGGATAATTATTTAAAATGGCTTCTATTTCGCCTAATTCAATTCTAAAACCTCTTATTTTTATTTGGGTATCTATACGACCAATAAATTCAAGTTGCCCATCAGGCAAAAACCGAACTAAATCCCCTGTTTTATACAAATAATCATGATTAGCGTTAGAAAATACATTTTGAACAAATTTTTGAGTCGTCAACTCAGGACGCTTTAGATAACCACGAGCAACATTAATTCCTGCAACATATAATTCACCAATAATACCAATAGGCATTTGTTGTAAATACTTATCTAAAACAAAAACTTTTACGTTCGAAATAGGGCGACCAATGGGTAATATATTATTGATATTATTTGGTCTACAATGTGCAATACTGCTACAGATAGTTGTTTCTGTTGGCCCATAAGCATTAATAAAATGACGTTTGCTACTCATCCAAGCATTTGCAACCTGAATAGAACATTTCTCACCAGCTACAACTAAGGTTTTTAAATAAGGTAAACTTGTTTGATCCACGGTTGATAAAATAGAAGGCGGAATTGTAGCTACAGATATTTGTTTATTATGCAGAAAATTCAGTAAATTTTGCCCTGCTAAGATTTCATCTGGTGCAGCTAAAGCAAGTTGAGCACCTGATACTAGAGCCGTAAAAATTTCAGAAACTGCCGCATCAAAACTAATAGATGCAAACTGTAGCACTGAGCTTTTATCTGAAATAAAAAACTGTTCAATTTGTTCTAAAATAATATTTGTTAAACCTTTATGTTCTAACAATACACCTTTGGGTTTACCCGTTGAGCCAGAGGTATAAATCACATAAGCAAGATTTTCTAGCTGAATATTTAAATTTAGGTTATTTAGGTTATTTTCTACAATTTTAGACCAATCAGAATCTAAGCATATTAATTGGGCTTGATGTTGTGGCAAAATTGTTAATAAATGCTGTTGGGTTAATAATATGGGGGCATTTGCATCTTGTAACATAAACGCCAAACGTTCTTTAGGATAAGTTGGGTCTAATGGTAGGTATGCCGCACCCGCTTTGATAATACCAAGCAAGCCTACAATCATTTCGAAACTACGTTCAACACAAATACCAATTAGTGTTTCTGTTTCAATACCCATTTTTTGTAAATAATGAGCCAATTGGTTTGCTTTTTCATTTAATTGCTGATAAGTCAAA
>JAYQWJ020000406.1:0-4284 GCA_035829175.2 Candidatus Albibeggiatoa psychrophila | reverse complement strand
ATGACTAAGTATAGATAAGTATGAATAAGTTTTCAATAGCTGCTATCTAACCCCCCAATTTCAATTATTAGTTAATATAAACAAAAGTCAGACCTCAACTAATCCAACTCAAATTCCTGCTGCCAATCCTCATTTTTTCGCCATGCAGTTTGCTTTGATTTATCCAGTAGATAATTTTCTAATACTAAACAATCCATTTCAGTACGCATAAAACACTGATACGCTTGTTGCGGTGTATGCACGATGGGTTCACCACGCACGTTAAACGACGTATTCACTAATACGGGACAGGCGGTTAATTTTTCAAATGCACTAAGTAACTGGTGATAACGCGGATTTGTTTCTTGATGCACTGTTTGGATGCGAGCCGAATAATCTAAATGGGTAATCGCTGGCAATTTAGAACGTGGAATATTTAACTTTTTAATCCCAAATAATTGCTGTTGTTCTGTGGTCATCGGAATGCAATAATTTTGTTTTAACGTTGCCACTAATAACATGTACGGACTGGCGCAATCCATATCAAAATAATCACTGACTCGCTCGGCTAAAATAGACGGTGCAAATGGTCGAAACGACTCTCGATATTTGATTTTTAAATTCATCACCGATTGCATTTTTTCACTGCGTGGGTCGCCTAAAATCGAACGTCCACCTAATGCGCGAGGCCCAAATTCCATCCTCCCTTGAAACCAACCAACCACTTTTTCCTGAGCTAATTTTTCTGCAACTTGCGGCATTAATTCTGAGTCTGGCAAATAGGTGTAATCCGCATTGATAGAATCTAAATAAGCTTTAATTTCAGCATTACTAAACTTAGCACCTAAATAGCTACCTTGCATTGCATCATTTTGATTGATTGTACGTGAATTATCTAAATATTCATACCATATTGTTAAAGCCGCACCTAATGCACCACCCGCATCGCCCGCAGCAGGCTGAATCCAAATATTATCAAAGACTTTGGCTTGTATCAGCTTGCCATTTGCCACGCAATTAAGAGCCACACCACCTGCTAAACATAGATTTTTCACATCTAATTCTTGCCGAATCGTTCGCGCTAATTTTAATACAATATCTTCAGTAACCACTTGAATTGACCGTGCAATATCCATTTCTCGCTGAGTAATAGCCGACTCCGATTGACGCGCTGCACCATCAAATAAGCCTGCAAACGCATGATTGGTCATGGTTAAGCCAACAGGATAATTAAAATAATCCATATTAAGTCTAAAAGTGCCATCTGGCTTTACATCAATTAAGTGTTCTAAAATAGTTTGCACATACTTCGGCTCGCCATAAGGCGCAAGTCCCATTAATTTATATTCACCAGAATTGACTTTAAAACCAGTAAAATAGGTAAAAGCGGAGTACAATAAACCCAAAGAATGAGGAAAATCAATTTCCCATTGTGGGGTTAATCGATTACCTTCGCCCAACCAAACGGAAGTGGTCGCCCATTCACCAACACCGTCTAAACACAACACTGCCGCTTTATCGAACGGACTGGGAAAATATGCGGATGCAGCATGACTTTGATGGTGTTCTGTAAATAAGAGTTTTGGAATTATTTTGCTATTACTTAATGATTTAAGTTCTTTTTGCAATACGGTTTTTAAATACAGTTTTTCTTTTAACCACACGGGCATGGCCTGTAAAAATGACCGAAAGCCTCGCGGTGCATAAGCTAAATAGGTTTCCAGTAATCGCTCAAATTTGACTAAAGGTTTATCATAAAACACGATATAGTCGACTGCTTGCAAATCAATATCACCTGTTTGTAAACAATAGTTCAACGCATTTTTGGGAAAGCTGGCATCATGTTTTTTACGAGTGAAACGTTCTTCTTGTGCGGCTGCAACAATATTTCCATCACGAATCAGAGCCGCAGCACTGTCATGATAATAAGCTGAAATTCCGATGATATTCATGATTATTTAACGCACGCCTTCATTTTTAAACTGATAATTTTTGTATATTCTTTGCGCTTCAAAATAAACCCCAATATAATTATCAAATTCCAGCGTATATTGTACGCTAAGTTTTTTTCTATTCAATATATCGCCATTATGACCGACATTGTTGCTAATTTAAAAAAAGTTAAACAAGATATTCAGCATTACGCTCAACAAGTTAAACGTAATCCAGATGAAATCCAGTTGCTCGCTGTCAGCAAAACCCATACGGTGGACAAAATTCTGTTGGCTTATGAACAAGGACAACGCCAATTTGGTGAGAACTATTTACAACATGCTGTGCCGAAAGCCATTGAGCTAAATCAATTTGATATTGAATGGCATTTTATTGGTAAGATTCAAAGTAACAAAACTCGACAGATTGCAACGCATTTTGCTTGGGTGCAAACATTGGATAATGAGAAACATGCACAGCGTCTGAGTCAACAACGTCCATCTAATTTGCCAGCATTAAATATTTGTATTCAAGTGAATATTAGTGAAGAATCACAAAAAGCAGGTATTTTATTAAAAGATATTCTTTTTTTAGCAAATATAATCAATGAGTTACCTAATTTGAATTTAAGAGGTTTAATGGCGATTCCTGCCGCAAGCCAAGATTTTCAGCAACAAAACCAAACTTTCAATCTATTACATCAAGCTTATCAAGGTTTAAAGGCCGAGTATTCTCATATAGATACCTTATCAATGGGTATGACAAGTGATATACAAGCGGCAATTGCGCAAGGTTCTACGATGGTGCGAATTGGTACGGGAATTTTTGGGACACGGGAAACAGCAGGGCAATCGCATTAAAAAATATTCATACTAAAGTTGTTGCAGCCTTAAAAACCAAGTACTTATTTATATTTGTTTGCATTTATTTGTTTAGATTAAAATTCCATAAACCAGCGCAAACAGCAGCTATTTTATCGTATAAATTGGCAGTATGTATGCGAATCCACTCCATTAAAATTCGATAACGTTTCATACCGCCAATACTGTGTTCAACATAAATTCGTTCTTTGGCTAATTGTTGATTTTCCAGTTTTTGTTCTTCTGTTAGTGTCCCATTTCTCAGTTTTTTGTGAGGAATATCCAGCTTAAGATGCGGATAATTTCCAGCAAAACCCAAACCTACTTTAATGAAAATATCTTTAAAAATATCATTTTTTGGCTCAAATAGCATTATAAATAATGTTTATTCTCGGTGCGGCGCGTACCACTACGTTGCACAATGACTCCTTTCACTGTATTGATTCCAGAGACTGGCACAGTTGGATAATTGCTATTGAGAGGCTTTAAATAATAATTTTTCTGTTCATCAATAATGAGTTGGCGAAAAATATACTCATCTTCCAACACGGCTAACACGTAACTTTCATTTTTAACCACGGCATCTTTATCAATGATAATAATATGACCTTCTCTAAATTCAGGTTCCATACTATCGCCAAGTACGCGCAATGCAAACGGTTCGTTGCTATCACACTCCGTTTTTCTCATAGGGTCTTCTTGCATTAGTAGCTCCTTGAATAAACAATAAAAATGTATTGATTTAAATGATTGCCTCGTTTTGAGGTATACATTCTGCGGGTTTCAATAATCTCATAATTTAGTTTATAAGCAAATACTTATTTTCTCGTTAGCTTCAAGTATTTGACTCAAAATTAACAAGGCTATTTTCTTGATATGATTTGTAATCGATTGTTTATTAAAACATTTAGGCGGATTTAGCGTTTCTGCAAGTTTAAATAATATGCTGAATTGACTGCGGATTTTTATCTGGAATATTTATTAGTGCTGCCCATCGCATGGAGAATTCACAGCACTAACAACTGGACAACAATCACTAAAATTTATAACGAACTTCCCCAAACCATTCACGTCCTGCTTTAGGATAATCGCCAACTAAACGTGGGTCACTCGGTTCACGACGGTCTTCATCCAATAGATTACGCACTCCCAATGCAATGTTCCATGGTTTTTGGCGTGCTGCATAACGCAATGTAAAATCTAATTCCGTATAATTTTTTAATTCAAGCCGTTCATCACCAGCAGGACGATCCCTATCAGCGACCCAATTCAAACGGGTATTAACAGCCCAATCTTTATTAATAAACCAGTCATAGCGCACATAAAACTGGTGATGTGGATAATTGCCCGCTTCTAAGCCATCGCCATCTTCTACTTTGACATAAGCATAATTAGCCAATACGGTTGAAAACTTATTAATTTTCCAACGGCCTTCCAGCTCAAAACCTTGACCTTTCAATGTACCAATATTGTCGTGCATATAAACGGTGCGATCTTCAAGTGTTAACAAACG
>JAYQWJ020000405.1:0-2678 GCA_035829175.2 Candidatus Albibeggiatoa psychrophila | reverse complement strand
CGCATGATTTAATTTTTCAGCAAGAACAGATGCATGAGGGTCATTAGTCATTGTAAGATGTTCTCCGGGTACATCATAGACCATTACGGGATGATGGGTAAATCTGCTCCAATTCCAATCATGTTGTTTCAACACTTCCGCATTTATACCCGTTGGAAATCCATCTTTAGTTTTAAATAAAGCAATTTTCGCATTTAGAACTACTTGAGGCTCACAATATCTCATCATGGCAAGCGCATTATTTTTAAACACATTAGTATAGCCAATCACCTGCTCCATCGGTGTTGATGCTGGGATAATATTCGCCTTTTCCAATTGCTGTTTAAAATATTCATAACGCGCAGTTGGTTCTAAACTTAATAAAACATCTTCATTTAATTCAACTTCAGTTTCAGCCATTTTCTGTGCTGATTTTGCAAATTCCACAAGCCATTCCATATCAGTCCAATGAAAATAGGGGTAATCAACATTTCCATAAAATGTAGCATCAATATCTAAAAGAGCAACTAAAGCAACATTATCTCCTTGCTGCTCTAATTGACGGGCTATTTCAAAAGCGACATAAACACCAAAAGAATGTCCACCAATATAATATGTACCAGAAGGCTGTTCTTGTTTGATAGATTTAATATGATTTAAAGCAATCTCTTCAATCGTTGTAAATGGTTCTGATACGCCATCTAATCCTTTTGATTGTAGACCATAAAAAGGCTGATTCTTACCCAAATAATTTGACAAGGTTCTGTAATATAAAACATTACCTCCTGCTCCAGGTACACAATACAAAATAGGCTTATCTCCCTCCTGTTCCTGAATTTTCACAATGGGCCGCCAATCTAAAAGGTCGCTTCGCTTACGCAAAATATCTGCTAAACTTTCAATAGTTCCCCCCTCAAACAAGGTGGCTAACGGTAAATTTTGCCCAAATTGTTGCTGAATCTTAGAGACAACCCGAATTGCCAATAATGAATGTCCGCCGAGTTCAAAGAAATTATCGGTAATACCTATGGGTTTAACATTCAATATTTCCTGCCAAATCTCAACTAAGCTTTTTTCCATTTCATCGCGTGCAGGCTGCAAGTTACTGGTATCTCGATTGGAATGAATATCCATCGCCAATAAAGCTTTTCTATCTGCTTTACCATTGGGCGTTAAGGGAATCTGCTCCAATAGTACATAATATGCAGGATTCATATAATCAGGCAATTGTTTTTGCAGGCTTTGTTTTAATTCAGAAATTAAGTTTTGTTGATAAATTCCAGATTGTTGCAATGGCGCGTTAGCATAGATTTGATAATCTGTTGCAATCTCAGGTTTGGTAAATTCAGCGAAGCCTTCAATTATCTCTTGTTTAAATACGGCGGAAAATTGTCCCTGCTCATCTGTATTAAGCCAAGAAATTTCAATCTGATAGCCCAGCTTATCAGCTAATTGATACAAAGCTTCTGGATTTAAACCCACCGTTTTATCAAATTGCTCCCGAAATTCGGCAATTGTGATTTGAGTTTTTTCTTGATTCAGTTGCTGCAATAAAGCGTTTTCTTCTACTAAACGTAAACTGCTTATTTCACGCAATCCAAATGTTTTTGGCTTTTTTTGGCTTAAATATTCACTAATAGCGGTTAAATCCCATTGTGGCTGCCAATCTTGCCATTCAACATTACATAGTTCAGGTGCTTGACCAATATGCAATACCACATCAAAACGAAATTTGGTTAACTCATTATAAAATTCGCCGCGTTTTGGATAAATTTCAACATGTTGGATACGTGGATATTGTGCTTGCAATGCGGTAAAAAAATGTGGGTCAATCACCAACTCTTCTTCTTGGGCTAATTGCTTGTCAATCCGTTGTTTTAATTGTGCTAAATCGATTTCACAATGGGCTTGATACAACTGCACCGAAGCGTGATAATTTTCCAATAAACTAAAACTACGAATATCACCGACAAAAATCCAACCGCCATCTCGTACCGTGTTAATCGCTTTTTCCAATACATCAGCAAAGTATTGAATACTAGGAAAATGTTGCACAACCGAATTAATCACCAAAGTATCATAAGTGTCTTTAGCAATTGTGCTGAAATCATCAGCAGGGGCTTGTTGCAACGACACATTTTTTAACTCAGAATGCGATTTTTGCAATTGACTCACATGCGCAACCGCTTCCGCCGATAAATCCAAACCTAAATAAGCCCGACAATGTGGCGCAATCCGTGATAATAACAAACCTGTGCCACAGCCAATTTCAACAATATTCTGCGGTTTTAAAGCTAAAATGCGTTGAACCGTATATTTAACCCATTCTTGCATTTCCACATCGGGAATCGCTTTAGCGGTATAACTGCTATTCCAACCTGCAATATTAAAATCTGTTGCCTGCTCATCCACTTCACCATAAGTGTGATGATAAATCTCTGAAACTTGCTCGACATAAGCGGATTCTTGACTGGCATCTTGCTCTGCTTCAGGCACAATAAAAGCAACCAATTGTTTATCTTCAATTTCATTGCCCTCTTGCACTAACACCACACATTCATTCACTTGGGGCGATTGAGTGATGACCGCCTCAATTTCACCTAACTCAATTCTAAAACCACGCATTTTAACTTGATGGTCAATACGTCCTAAATACTCAATTTCACCTTCTGGCAACCAACGGGCTAAATCTCCAGTTT
>JAYQWJ020000404.1:0-2853 GCA_035829175.2 Candidatus Albibeggiatoa psychrophila | reverse complement strand
ATGGTGAGCGCGAGTTTGAATTGCATTTGCAGGATTGGTTTATTCCAACTTTGTATCAAAATGGTGATGATAAGAGATTGTTGAAAAAAACCACTGTGGAAACGGTTGAAATAGCCGCTTGGCATAATTTGCGACCATCTCAATTGGAACATGCTTTTTTTGGACGGGCGCGGGAATTGTGGGAATTGGAACGTTGGATGTTGCAAGGGGTTCAGCGTATCACGATTGCGGGTTTTGATGGACAGGGTAAAACCGCGCTGGCAATTGAGTTAGCTTATTGGTTGCAACAAAAGGGCTGGTTTGAGAAGTTGATTTTTATTGATTATAAAGCGTTTCAAGGCGTGGATGCGGTGAGTTACGCGGTGAGCAGTTTGGCGATGGTATTGGATGAGAATTTATTGGATGCGCAGGCGGCACAAGCAGCATTGGCGAAAGTATCAAGTTTTATCATTTTGGATAATGTGGAAAGTTTGCAGGCGGAAACGTTGGCAGAATTATTAACCGTCGTCAGTCAATGGTCGCAACATGCGCGGATTGTGTTAACTACGTGCCAAATCAGTGGTTTTAATCATGCGGATTTTCCGATTCAAAATAGTTTAGTACATCGGCATAAGTCGTTAGAGGGTTTGGGTGAAGCGGATGCGGTGGCGTATTTGCAGTATTTGCTCAGTTTGCGGTCAGAAATCGACCCTGATGTGACACATGATATCGAGTGTAGTAATCAAGATTATGCGCGTTTATTGGGTTTGGTACGATGTCATCCGCTTTCGATTCAAATACTGGCTTATTTGTTAAAAAATAAAGGTTTAGCGCAGATTGAAAAGGATTTAGCGGCATTGCCTGAATCGCCTGATAATCCTGTATTGGCTTTATTACCGCTTTTTATTGCCCATTTGGATGAAAAAACACAGCAATATTTGCCATTACTGGGTGTGTTTCAGGGTGGGGCGATGGAGGACATGATTTTAAAAGTCATGGGTTTGACTACCGTCAGCGAGTCGCCAGAGGTTGTTAAAGCGAGAAAGTTTTTAACCGCAGTACAAAATAATGATACGCAAATGATTGCGCGTATTGTGGCGAAAGAATCTGCAAATATTGATATTCCAGAAGACATTGAAGTGCCTCAAGAATTGATTGAGCAACTACAGCCATTGATGACTGGGGATGTAGTGAATATGTTGGCGGCTGAGCTTAAAAAAGTACCACAACAGCAATCAGCAGAAGGTGTTGATGACTCTATTTGGCATGATTTGAAACAACATTTATTGTCTACGGATTTAATCCAAGCAGAACAGGTTTTTGGACAAACTTATCTGCACTTTCATCCCACCCTCAGCGCCGCATTAGCATCCGACAATGCTGAATTTCGCCAACGCCACCAAGACAATTATTATGAGTTTTCGGATTATTTATATTTTGAAGATGACAAAAATCCGCTTAAAGCCCATACCATTGCTAAATACGAATTACCTAATTTATTGTTTGCACTCAAAGGTGCGTTAGAGGACGCAAGTGATGATGCGGTAGAATTTTTAACCAAGATAACGATGTTTTTAGATGGGTTTGGACTACAACGCGATTTAGACCAATTCAATCAACAAGCGGAAAAGTTGGCGCAACAAGTCGGTACGGATAATTGGTTTATAAATAAAAGCCGTCGTGGTGAACAATTATACGATGCGGGACACTATGCCGAAGCTGCTGAGATTTTTACGGAAATTTCAAATAATTTAGACTCGGATTCCAGTTATAGGCATTGTGTTGTTTTAAATTTTTTAGGTCGGTGTTTTAATAGACAAGGACAAGCTGAATCTGCGATTGCCTGTTATCAACAGGGCTTAGACATTGCCAAACAATTAGAACAAAACGTGAATATACAATGTCAATTATATGCTGATTTAGCTGATGTATTGACAGAGATAGGCGACTATCAGCAAGCAAAAACCGCTTGTGAGCAAAGTTTGGCGATTAGTGAACAAACGGGTGATGCTAAAGCGGAAGCAATAACAAAAGGACAACTCGGCACTTTGGCTCTTGCTCAAGAGGATTTAGTCGAAGCAGAAAAATGTTATCAGGCGGCATTAGCCAGTTTTCATCTTTTAAATGAATCTGGTCATGAAGCAACCGCTTTGTATCAATTGGGTATGTTGTATCAAACAACTGAGGAGTGGGACGCAGCGGAACATGCTTATCAGAAATCCGCCAAAATGAAAGAAGCAGAGGGCAATTTAGTCAAAGCCGCTGAAATTTGGAGTCATTTAGCCATTATCACGGAAAACATGGGGAAATTAGCGGATGCTGAAGCGTGGTATCGGAAGGCGATTGAGGTTGATAAGCAATTCAATAATGCTGAAGGTGTTGCAAGCGGATTAAACAATCTGGCTAATCTGTTACTCAATCAACCCGGTCGTTTAGCCGAAGCACAACAATTGGCGCAACAATGCTTGGAAATCTTTAAAACTTTAGACCCTTCCACCGCAGAAATTTGGAAAGTTTACTATATTTTAGAACAAGTTGCAGACAAGCAAGGTGATCTCCAAACTGCAAAACATTATCGTGCTTTATCGCAGCAAGCCAAAGCCAATTTTGCAGGGACGCGCTATGAGTTGAAACGGGAGCATAGTGAGTTGATTTTGGGAACAGTGGCAGCAATAAGCAATGCGGAAATTAGAAAAGAGTTAGAAGCTCAAATGAAAACTGCACCAGACCAATGGAATAACTTCAAAACTGCCCTTCAACAGATTTTGGCAGGCGAAAGAGATGAGGAAATCTTGTGTGAACCGTTGGATTTAGAAGATTCCATGATTGTGTACGCGATCCTTGAAGGGATTGAGAATCCTGATAGTTTGAGCC
>JAYQWJ020000403.1:0-5434 GCA_035829175.2 Candidatus Albibeggiatoa psychrophila | reverse complement strand
GCGGCTAAACCTGCTGTGAGAAAAACAACTGCTCGTAAAACAACACCACGCAAACCAGCAGCGAAGAAAACTCCGTCAGGTCGGCGTGGGATTCGTTTAAAACCTGATTTGAAAAAAGATGACGATAAAGATAAATCGTAATTGTTGTTAAATATTTAGGGGATTGGCTGTGCTTTTAAGAGATGGCTAATCCTTTGTTATTTAGGGAAATATTTTCGTGTCCTATTGGCAATGTCAACGTGCAACATACATTTTAAAACAAGCAGGCGTTATCGCTTATCCTACCGAAGCAGTTTACGGTTTAGGTTGTGACCCCGATTGTGCCTCTGCTGTCCATAAAATATTAACTTTAAAACAACGTCATTGGTCAAAAGGGCTAATTTTAATTGCGGCTGATTTTAGCCAATTAGAACCTTATATTTTGCCGCTCAGCTCAAGCTTAGAACAACATATTTTAAGCACATGGGAACAAAAACAAGTGGTAACGTGGTTACTACCTGCTAATCCTAAAACGCCTAAATATTTAACAGGTCAATCAGATAAAATTGCTGTCCGTGTGACACATCATCCGATTGCAGCTCAATTATGCACAACATGGGGAAAACCATTAGTCTCAACCAGTGCCAATCCCAGTGGGCAAGCTCCAGCAAAAACAGGTTTTAAAGTCAGACTGATGTTTAAACAAAACTTGGATTATGTATTAGTCGGCGAGGTTGGAACGCAAGATAAACCAAGTGAAATTCGGGACGCATTAACCCAAACCATATTACGTGTTTAAAGCGTTATTCTGTATTCTGCAAATCAGGAGTACATGTCATGACAAATACCTTGCACTCCTCATAAAACTATATTAAAAAATGGGCTGTTGCCAACTTTAGCACCCAGCCCAAATACGCTTTTAAATCCTATCGTAAAATCCCATCAACTGCTTAACCCGATCATGCACCCCTAAAGGCAGCTGATTCCAATCAAACCGCCATCGCCAATTCCCTTCTGCTGTACCGGGGACGTTCATTCGATGCGAACCATCAGCGGCTAATACATCCTGCATTGGAATCATCGCCAAACGTGCTACCGAAGAAAATGCACTGGAAATCAACGCCCAAGGCATATCATAGGGGTCACACTGTACATAAGAACAGACATGCTGCTGCGCGTGCGGTGGCAATTCATGAAACCAACCAAGTGTCGTATTATTGTCGTGCGTGCCTGTATATACCACACTATTCGGCTCATGATAATGCGGCAAATAAGGATTATCTGAACCGCCATCAAACGCAAATTGTAAAATCTTCATCCCCGGTAAACCAAACTTTTCACGCAATGCAGTCACTTCATCGGTAATCACGCCCAAGTCTTCTGCAACCAATGGTAAATCAATATGTTTGCGCAAAGTTTCAAATAATTTAGCCCCCGGAACTTGAACCCATTCGCCATTAATCGCAGTTTTCTCATCCGCAGGTACAGTCCAGCAGGCTTCAAATCCACGGAAATGGTCAATCCGAATCACATCAAATAACACCTGTTGAATTTTGAATCGATCCAGCCACCATTGAAATTCATCTTTAATCATATAATTCCAGTCATAATGCGGATTTCCCCACAGTTGACCCGTTGCGGAAAAATAATCAGGCGGCACACCTGCAACCACATTTGGCTGACCTTTTTTATCCAATAAGAAATTCTTGCGGTTCGCCCACACATCAACGCTGTCATGCGCTACAAAAATCGGCATATCACCAAATAGATAAATGCCTTTTTCATTGCTATATTTCTTCAAATCCAACCATTGAGCAAACGCCGCAAATTGCTCGAAACAATAAAACCCAATTTCATCCGCATAATATTGTTTTAATGCGTCGATAGCCGCTTTTTTTCTATCCCGATATTTGGAAGGCCATTGTGTCCAACTGGCATTATCGTGTAAGGATTTCAATAAACGATACAGCGCGTAATCTTCTAACCAATCGGCATGATTAATTTTAAACTGTTCAAAAGCTTGAAATTCTTCTTCTGTCGCATTGTGTTGAAACCCTGCAAAGGCTTCACGTAAACGAGCAAAACGATAGGCTTTAATTCCTGCTTCGCTGTTATCATACGAAGGATTGGCATCAATTTGTAACCACTGATGTTCTATCAATTTATCCAAACTAATCAATACAGGATTAATCGCATGAACCGATTGGGCTTGATACGGGGATAAATCATCATGTGGTGGACCTAGCGGTAACATTTGCCATACAGACATGCCACAACTGACTAAAAAATCAATAAAATAATAGGCTTGTTGACCTAAATCACCGTTGCCAACCGTGTGCGGTAATGAGGTGGGATGTAATAAAATCCCTGCTCGCCTTACGTTAAATAATTCGCCGTTTTGCATGATTAATTCTCCTGACCTGGACGCATTGTGCCCGCCGCTGCTGGATCGCCACCACCATAAGAGAATGATTCAGTTAAATAATCAGGTGGAGTTTGTCCTAAATATTGATATAAATTGCTCAGATGTTGCCGATACAATAAATCAAATGTACCCACCGAACTGGACGGATTATAATCACCAAACCACCAACACCAATCTGAACCTTCGCACACTGCTAATTGACGTTCTGCTATCATTTTTTGTTTGCCTTTTAATTCACCAATATGTTGGTCAAACATCTGTTTTGCATCATATAGCATTTCCCATGCACGGTTTTTATCTTTGTCGCCAATCCAAGTGCTAAATGTGCCAAACACCCAACTTCCAGCCACCAAATGCGGTAATTCTTGGGTTTTGACTTCTAAGCAATCGGCAAAGGTCGCCATTTCAACATAGTCATTGTCACTGAGTTTTTCATATAAACGGTCTAAAAAGTAATAGCCATTTTCATGATACGACTCCCACGCATTTTCCCCGTCTAATACAATTGGGACAACGCTTGCACCTGTTTCTGCTGCTGCGTGCGCAATATTTTCTAAGTGATGGGCTAAGTTATTGACCGCATCGTCTGAATGCCAGTTTGAGTATTGAAACCCAATATTATCGGATAAACCGTCATCGCGGAAAAAACACATAATGTCATTATCGACTAATTTGTAAGGATGATGTGGATGCCCTTCATCTCCTGCCTTGATTAAGCTGTTACGCAATACATTTTCACCCGTTGCCACCCAACGTACATCAGAGTCGGCTTGTAAGGCGTGCAATGTGGCTTCACTAACACCCCCTTCTGAAGGCCAGCATCCCACAGGTTCACGGTCAAAATATTTTTTAAAGACTTTAATCCCTTGTTTAATATGCCAAGTTATCCGTTTTTTACCATCGGGATAATGTGAAAAGTTGGGCAATGGAATGTCTGGTACAGCTTCACGCGCCGAATTCACTTCTAACAGTAGGGGTATAATTGGATGTGCATAAGGGGTAAAAGACAGTTCAACTTGTCCTCTATCAGCCAAGGCTTTGTAACGCGGGATAATGCTAGATAATATTTCGCTAATCACGGTAAATAATTGTAAGCGATCTGCTTGATTATACTGGTGTTCTTTTTCTATCAAGGCGATGATGCGTTCATCGGTACGGCGCACGGTTTCACCCATCCAGCCTAAGTGATACCAAACGAGAATATCAATTAAATATTGTTGGTCTAAATAGGTGATTAATTCAGGTTTTTCTTTTAACCATTCCGCCATTCGAGTAAGACGCAAATAAGGTTCAAAGCGGTTGATAATGCGTTCTTGGTTGGCGCGTAAGCAATTTTCAATCAGTTCAATACGGGCTTCTGGTTCACGCGGAAGTTCTTCGGTGGCAAGCGCATTTAATAGGGGGTCGGTGATTTTAAGGTTTTTGCGATTGGATTTATTGAGGTAATTTCCAGCTTGGCTTGCATAGTCGTCGAGTTGTTCAAGTAAAGTCGGCGCGAAATTAACCACGACTTTGGCTTTAGGATGTTGTTCTAAATGCACTGCCATATCAATATAGTCTTTGATAGCGTGCAAATAGGTCCAAGGGAGTTGATATTGTCCTTTGACCGCATCGTAATAATTAGGTTGGTGCATGTGCCAACAAAAGACAACTTTGAGTTTGTCAGGCATAAATGATTCCTTTGGTTGGGCAATTTTCATTATTGTATCGGAATATTATAACCTATCGGAATTGTGAGTGATAAATTATGCGTGATGAATTTAGGGTCATCATTTCTGCACCCGACAAAACTTAAGGTACGTCGATGAATAGTTGTAAGTTATTGTATTTAGAAAGATTAAGCAGCAATTGGCGTAAATAATCTAAGCCGTGGCAAAAAATAGATTTGGCAGGACGGTTGATAGATTTCTTAATAGGAATAATAGAGTTGATACACCTTTATAAATCATATGGTTATTAAAAATATTGCTATAACAAGTTGAATAATATAACATTTAAAAACAATTACTTATAAATTTAATTTTCTGATTAATCTATATATAATTATTTTGACTCTAAAAAACTATTTGTAAGTAGTTGATTTTAAAGCTTGCAACATCTCTAATTGTGGAATGAACAAGATAACTCGCTACCGAACAAAATTGGGTAACAAGCCATAAATATTGATACTACTGCATAGTCGGCGGCACATTATCAAAAAATTCAACAATCCCCGTTTCTAACGAATATTCTGCACCAACCACAAGCAATTCATCATTTTCTATCATGTGTTCAAGTACTTCAGAACCATAACGTAAATGGCTGGCTGATACTCGCACATTCGCACGAACAGCATGTTTAGCAAGCTCTTGAGGATTGTATTTTAAATCAAGCTCTAGCAAACCTTCTACAGATGGACGAATACGTTTTACAATGGAACGCGAATTACGTGATTGATTTTCCACGGGTTGTTGCAATTGTTTCAAAGTGGCATTCACCGCACCACAATGCGTATGTCCCAGCACAACGACCAATCGAGTACCAAATTCCTCCGCCGCAAACTCAACACTGCCAATTTGTGAAGGCGCAACAATATTACCTGCAACCCGAATCACAAATAAATCACCTAAACCTTGATCAAAAATCATTTCAACAGGTACGCGCGAATCGGAACAACCAATGATAACTGCAAAGGGATTTTGACCTGTGAGAAGCTGTTGACGACCTTCTAGGGTTTTTAACATATCACAACTACGGAGATTGCCCGACAAAAAACGCTGATTACCCTCTTGTAAACGCTGAAGTGCCTCTAATGCTGAAAGCATGGATTTCTTATTCCTTAATAAAATGGGGTTGTCATTATCATACTCAAGGCGGATAGTGAGATTATCAAGTATGGGTTCATACAATCTTACATTGAGTAGCACATAAAGTGGGTTTTAGTGATTTATTTCTAAATTTATAAAATAGAAAAACTAAGCTCATGAAATATTATTAAATAATGCAAGTAAAGTTTTATTAAATGCTCAATATAAGTCAATTATCTAAAAA
>JAYQWJ020000402.1:0-2938 GCA_035829175.2 Candidatus Albibeggiatoa psychrophila | reverse complement strand
ATATTCATGCTGTGGCAATGGTATTTTTAATCAGAACCTTCCAGCTTTGGAAAAACATTGAAAAATAAAAATAGACATTAATGTAATGCAACGCAGAAAACGTCGAGCACAGGAAAGAGGCTCATTAACTCGAAATACGCTAGCAAAAGTCGGCTTGTGGGTCACTTTAGTCATTGTTATGACAGCAGTTATCAGCTATTTTGAAGTATCATATAAAATTGAAAAACAAACCCTTGCTCAACTTGAAGATTTCGTGGTTCAACGTGCTCAATTAGAAGACCAACTATTTGCCATGACTCAGGAAGGTCAAGAAATTTTCAAATCCGCGTTGCTCGAACGCTGGGATACGCTTACAAATCAACCTCTACCAGATAATATGATTCGATTTAATAAACTGTTTGTGCAAGACAAGCAAAATAGTGTGCGCAACCGTTTTGAACATTTTAACCCGCTGCAACAAAGCTGTATTTACGTTGATAAAGACATTGCCCTTACGTCAAGAAACCAGCAAAAAGTGCTGCATTTTTATGATTTAACCGCTCAATATGGTTCAGTATCACGCCGTCATTTTGACAGCACTTATGTATTAACCAAAGATAATATTGTCGTCTCATTTTCCCCTAAAGATATGCAATGGTGTCAAAGCTTGGATGATAGTTTTAGAGCCGTGGATAGTGCCGAGTATTGGTTATCAGATAAAACACATAATGTAGAAAGGGGCATTATTTGGACGCATCCTTATTTTAATGAAACCCAACAAAAATGGATGATTTCAGGCGTTACGCCAATTGATATTAACGGAGAACATCTGGCTTCTGTTGGCTATCGTTTGGCTGAATTTGATAAATTAGTTAAAAATACACTAAAACCTATTATTCCGCATAGTTACAATATGATATTCCGAGATGATGGCTATTTAGTTGCGCATTCCAAGTTGATGGACAAAATAAAACAAGCGGATGGTTATTACAATATTTCAGTGCATGGTAATCGACGTTTGAAACAGACCTATAATTTAGTACACAATCATCGCAAATTAGGGATTATCGATGATACGCGCAATTATCGCTATTTGGTTGCAAGCAAGATGGAAACGACGGGTTGGTATTATGTGACGGTATTGCCAAAAGTGGTGTTTGCCCAAACGGCTTGGGAAAGTGCCCGCTATATTTTTATTTTAGGGGGTATTTCGCTATTAATGGTATTGACGATACTTTATTACATTATGAATAAACATATTACTGAACCACTTAATGATTTTCTGATAGCAACGCAAAGAATTGGTGAAAGTGATTTTGATATTGATTTAGAAGTGCATCGACGTGATGAACTGGGGCGTTTAGCTGAATCATTCCAAGCGATGGCAAATTATTTGATGGATAGGGAAAACCAATTAGTCGAATATTCCAATGAGTTAGAGCAACACACTCAAAAATTAATTGAAGCCAAAGAACAAGCCGAAAGTGCCAATTTAACCAAAAGCCAATTTATTGCTAATATGAGCCATGAATTACGCACTCCCTTAAATGCGATTATTGGTTATAGCGAAATGCTGCATGAAGAGGCAGAAGAAATCGGTGAAGCCCATCTTTGTCAAGATTTAGAAAAAATTCATGCTGCGGGTAAACACTTATTATCTTTAATCAATGATGTACTCGATATTTCTAAAATTGAAGCAGGCAAAATGGAAGTTTATGCTGAAAGCTTTGATATTAAAACATTACTGGATGAAGTGATTGTCACCATTAAGCCACTTGCAGCACGTCAAGATAACGTTTTGGATACAGATTTTCCGCCAGAGCATGTAGGTTTGATGAATTCTGATTTAACTAAAATTCGGCAATCTTTGCTCAACTTATTGAGTAATGCCTGTAAGTTCACTGAAAAAGGTCATATCAAACTTCGAGTTGAGCGGTTTATTGAAGATGATAGAGAATGGATAAAATTTATTGTGTCAGACTCAGGTATTGGCATGACTGAAGAGCAACAAAGCAAATTATTTCAAGCCTTTACCCAAGCAGATGCCTCAACAACGCGCAAATATGGCGGCACAGGTTTAGGCTTGGTGATTACTAAACGATTTGCCGAAATGTTGGGTGGCGATGTCAGCGTTCAAAGTGTGAATGGTCAAGGCAGTTCTTTTATTTTTTATGTGCCAACCCATACAACAACAGTGCATGATGAGCCTCAGATAAGACTAATGGCAGACTCAACTCCAGCAGTCCAAGCCAATATTTTAGTGATTGATAATGATGTGGCAGTCAGAGAATTACTTTATAATCATTTAGATAAACTGGGTTATCAAGTCACACTTGCTGCGGGAGGTGATGAGGGTTTGCGTTTAGCTTATGAAAACAAACCTGATGCGATAACGCTTGATGTGATGATGCCGGGAATGGATGGCTGGATGGTGTTGTCATCGTTAAAGAGTGATCCTAAGTTGGCTGATATACCTGTGATTATGGTGTCAATTATTGAAGATAAACATCTTGGTTTTTCATTGGGTGCGACAGATTATTTAATTAAACCTTTTCAAAGAGAACAATTAGATAGTTTATTGAAAAAACACTTGCCTACACATCAATCTCCCAAAGTGCTGGTTATTGATGACGATAAAACTACATTATCCTTATTAGCGACGACGTTAAGCCGTGATGGTCTGGAAGTGATACAAGCGATTAATGGGCGCAAAGCATTGCAATTATTGGAAAAAACCCAGCCCGATATTATTTTATTAGATTTAATGATGCCTGAGATGGATGGTTTTGAATTTCTCAATTATTTACATAAAGAGCCGCGTTGGAGTCAAATTCCTGTTGTGGTATTGACTGCAAAAGATATTACCATGGATGATCGAAAAAAATTGAGTGAAAAAGCACATAAGGTTTATCAAAAAAGTAGTTATCATCGTGAAACATTATTAAATGAAATTCATGAA
>JAYQWJ020000401.1:0-1288 GCA_035829175.2 Candidatus Albibeggiatoa psychrophila | reverse complement strand
AGCAAACGTTGTAATATATTCTCGTAAATGTCTGCTAAAATGTCTAAATCTGCAATCTGAATTCGTTCATTTAATTTGTGAATCGTATCATTTAACAAACCTAATTCAATCACTTGTGCGCCTGTAGGTGCGATAAAACGACCGTCTGATGTGCCACCCGCTGTTGATAGTTCAGTTGCATAACCACATACGGTTTGGACAGCCGCTTGAGCTGCTTCAACCAATTCGCCTTTAGCGGTTAAAAATGGTTTACCTGAATGTTCCCACCGTATTTCATAATCCACACCGTGCTTAGCCAATAAATCTAAAATAACTTGTTGTAATTCAGTGTGTTTGACTTCGGTTGAATAACGAAAATTGAATTTCACCTCAAGTTCCGCAGGAATCATATTTGTTGCACCCGTACCCGCTTTAATATTAGACACTTGAAAACGAGTTGGTGGAAAAAATGAATTGCCTTCATCCCATTGGATTTGGCTTAATTCGTGTAAAACAGGCGCAAAACGATGGATAGGATTATCGGCTAAATGTGGATAAGCAACATGACCTTGCACCCCTTTTACGCTTAAATGCGCTCCAAGTGAACCACGACGACCATTTTTAATCGTATCTGCAATTTTCTGACTACTGGAAGGTTCGCCGACTAAACACCAATCAATCTTGGTTTGTTGCGCTTGTAAATGTTCAATCACTTTGACCGTGCCATCAATTGCAACCCCTTCTTCATCACTGGTTAATAGATAAGCGATAGAGCCTTTATGATTTGGATTTTTTTCAACAAACCGTTCACAAGCAACGATAAATGCTGCGATATTGCCTTTCATATCCGCCGTGCCACGCCCGTATAAATAACCTTCATGTTGCGTGGGTTTAAATGGTGGGAAGTGCCATTTCGCTTCATCGCCCGTCGGTACAACATCGGTATGTCCTGCAAATACGAATAAAGGTGAATCTGTCCCGCGCCGCAACCATAAATTATCAACTTCACCAAACCGCAAATTTTCGGCTTTAAAATCAAATTTTTCTAATCGTTGGGCAATATAGTTTTGGCATTGTTCATCTTTGGGTGTAATAGAAGGGCGTTTTACAAGTTCAATAGCTAAATCAAGACAGTCAGACATGGTTCACAGCTTTTTATAGAGTTTTAAAAATGAGGTTGGATAAATTATGCAGTAATTGCGAGAGATAATCTAGCTTGTCACTGACTATAGCTTTAAAATCGAACACTTTCATAAATAATCACAAATTGCTGAATCAGGAATGTTTTGTCTTATTCTTAAAAAAACCT
>JAYQWJ020000400.1:0-7045 GCA_035829175.2 Candidatus Albibeggiatoa psychrophila | reverse complement strand
ACAATTAACAATTATAGCAAAGTATTTTAATGTTTTTTTGTCAAACTTTTCTGCATTAGATGATATTAAATGACCTTTTATAATCAGCAAAGCAACCATCGTTTATTAACCTTGTCTGCAATTCATCTTAAATAAAGCCGTAAACTCAAAACTGAGCCTCCATCATGAAAGATAAATCACCGTCAAGTAAACCTAAAAGAAGTCTTTACCGATTGATTATTTTACTTTTTGTAAGCCAAGTTGTTATCGTCTCTGGTTTGACGGGCTATCTTGCATTTCATAATGGGCAATTGGCAGTGGAAGAACTCGCATCACAATTACGCAGTGAAATTACGCTTAGAATTCAGCAAAAACTCATCTCTTATATGGAAACCCCGCATTTAATCAATCAAATCAATGCAGATGCGGTGCGCACGGGTTCACTGGATATTTATCGCCCTGATGCGCTACGTCAACATTTGTGGCAACAAAGCCAAATTAAACTTTTTTCTAGCAGCGTGAGTTATATCGGCTTGGCAACCGAAGAACCTGATTATTATGGTGTACGCCGTTTTCCTGATGGCACGACAAAATTTGATAGCCTCATCGAGATGAACGGTGATAAATATTTAGAAACTTGGTTTGCGGATGAAACGGGTGTGTATGACCGCACGGAAACCATTAGTAAAAACCCTTATGACCCGAGAATTAGACCTTGGTATTTGCTGGCTCAACAATCAGATAAACAAGTTTGGACCGATGTGTTTTCTTATTTTGCAGGAAAAAATATTGCAATTTCCGCCAATCAACCGCTTTATGATACAAAAAATAAATTTGTCGGGGTTGCCAGTACTGACTTGATGTTAAATGAAATTAGTGACTTCTTGAAAGGACTTAAAATTGGCAAATCGGGTAAAACCTTTATTATGGAACGTTCGGGGAAATTAGTCACCAGTTCGATTCTCTCCAGTCCGATTCGTTATGACCAATTTGGTAAGATATTGCGAGACAAAAACAGCAAAGTGATTCGTTGGTTAGCGACCGATATTGAAAATAAACAGATTAGCACCGCCGCCCAACATCTGAAACGCCATTTTAACGGCTTTGAACATATTAAAGGCACACATCAGTTGCAATTTTACTTAAATGGGAAAAAAGAATTTATTCAAGTATCGGCATTGGATGATGGACGGGGTTTGGATTGGTTAGTGGTGGTGGTTGTGCCAGAAGCTGATTTTATGGAGCATATTTATAAAAATACCTTTACAACGCTGATTTTAGCAAGTTTGGCTTTAATTATTGCCATTATTATTGGTGTTTTTACGGCAAAATCAATTACAAAACCTGTGTTAAGTTTAAACGAAGCTGCAAAGAAATTGGCTCAAGGACAATGGGAACAAGATTTACCGATTCAGCGCGGGGATGAAATTGGTGAATTAGCCAGCTCGTTCAACAGCATGGGACAACAACTTAAAGGCTTAATCGAAAACTTAGAACAAAAAGTCACAGAACGTACCCAGCAATTATCTAAAGCATTCAAAAGCTTAAAATCATCCCAAGCGCAATTGGTACAATCAGAGAAAATGGCTTCATTGGGGCAAATGGTCGCGGGGGTTGCACACGAAATAAATACACCTCTGGGCTATGTCAAAGGCAATGTGGAAACTTCTCAGGACTTATTTGCAGTGGTTGAAGAGTTGCTGACTGAATTTGAAAAATTGCATCAATTATTGACTCAAGACCCTGATGAAGAAGCCTTAGCCCAACAATTTGGATTGTTAAATGAATTAATCGAAAGTTTCCATGAAGATGATGTTTTAAGTGATATTAAGGAACTCAGTTCTGATGCGGTACATGGGGTGCAGGAAATTTCTAAACTGGTCATGAATTTGAAAAATTTCAGCCGCTTAGACCAAGCCCATGAAGAAGATGTCGATTTAAATAAATGTATTGATAGTGTGTTAAATATTGCAAATAATTTGTTAAAACACAAAGTTGAAGTAAAACTACAATATGCTGATTTGCCTAAAATCGTGTGTTCACCATCACAAATCAATCAGGTGTTATTAAATATTATCACCAATGCCGCACAAGCAATTGATAGTGAAGGCACAATTCTTATTAAAACGGGTTTCAATGAAAAGTCAGTACAAGTGATTATTCAAGATGATGGTAACGGGATTGATAAAGCCCATTTGGCAAAAATCTTCGACCCATTTTTTACCACTAAACCTGTTGGCGAAGGTACGGGCTTGGGTTTGTCTATCAGCTATCGTATTATTCAACAGCATAACGGCAAAATTAAAGTAACTTCTCAAGTGGGTAAAGGAACGCGATTTGTGATTATGTTACCGTTGAGAACTAAATATTAAGCGTAACGGTTGTTGGTTTGAAAAAATGGGATACGGTGCGGTTTATTATCAATTTTTAGAATGCACCTATTCCAGCGCAGGCGTGCAAAACTGGTTTTACAAATAGCCACACTCTCACGGTTCTATAATTCATCCAAATCAATACGGGGTTGTTTAGGGCCGACGATGCTATAAATAGTCACTTTAACTTCTTTACCTTTTAAACTCACCTCACCAACGCATTCAGTTTCAAATTTATCACCTAAGCAATCCAAGGTTGTTTGACTAATCAAAATACGGCAAGAATCATTGGTATCAATCGACTTATCAAAGCTTTCCAATCTTGATGCAGTGTTCACTGTATCACCCAAAACCGTATATTCTTGGCGTTCAATACCGCCTAAACTACCCGCAACCACAGGTCCTGTACAAATCCCTACTCGCATCCGTATCAACGGCATTCCTTGCGCTTGCCAAATATCACGTAATTTCTCCATTTCACTACGCATTGCTAAAGCACATTCAACAGAATTCACCGCATCTTGATGGACTTGTTCAAGCTCAGTACGCGGAATTGGTACGCCGAAAATAGCCATAATCGCATCGCCGATAAACTTATTCACTTGCCCCGAATATTGCTTTTCAACCACATTTACCATTGTTTCCATATATTGATTGAGCCAGTCCATTAACTCTTGCGGTTCCATGCGCTCAGACACGGTTGTGAAATTTTGCAAATCGGTAAATAATAAAGTCGCTATCAAACGCTGAGAACGTAAACGCCCTTCAGTTAAATATTCCTCACGTTCTTTCCAAATAATTTCCGCCACATCTTTTGAAACATGCTTAGAAAATAAGTGCATCAATTCGGCGCGTTGACTTTTTTCTTGATTGGATAAATATGAAATCATAATCGCAATTGATAAAATCCAACCAAATGTGGGCGCAGCAACCAATATCCAATAATTATGTAAAAATCCGACATAGGCTAATGCAAGCAACAGCATCAATCCACCCATCAAAGATAAGGTAAACCGCAATACTGACCTTGCCCACAAACATACTAATGCACCAAATAATGTCCACATCCAAATCCATGCAATTTCTTGTGCCTCATTCCAACTATCCATAGGCTGTGATTTGCCTTCAGCCATACGCAACAATTGACTGATACTATACGCATGAACCGCCGCCGCAGGCACACGTTGATCAACATTTTCCCAATAACCAAAAGGAGTGTATAAAAAATCGGGGGTTGCTTCAGCGTTAACCCCAATAATCACAATTTTATCTTTAAAATCTTCAGGGTTAAAACGCCCCGTCAATACGCGAGTGACACTGACTTGATTGAAACCTCGGGGAGCAGATGGATAGTTCAACATCATTTGAAATCCCCCCATATCTCCTTTTACATATCCACCAAAATCAGGTTCTAACGGTTTTAAAGTAGACTTTCCCAATACCATATAACGTTCATTTTCAGGGTCTGCTTCTGGTGTGATGCCGTCTTGCGCTAAATATTGTAATGCCATCAGTAAGCCATAAAACGCATGAACATTTCCTGTATCATCACTGACAAATAACAGCCCACGCCGAAAAATCCCCCGCGAATCCGCAGATAAATCATTGAAACCAACTTGACCTTTTTCATCTAACAGCGGAGGTGGGTCAACATGTACCCCTTTGTCACTGGTATATTTTTTAACCCCAAAGATATTATCGTGATCCCTGAACTGGGTAAGCAAATATTCATAGCCATGCCCCGTCACACGCGGAACAGGTAAATCTCGATAAATATTCAAAGCAATGACGCGCGGTTTATAATTTTGGATGATGGCAATAAGGCTTGCGAGATCTTCATCAGATAAAGGCCAACCCCAAGTGCGCTGATCTTCGTCCGTTGCCCATACCATGGTAATGCGTTGGTCTGCGGGAACACTAATTGAACGTGTCCATAGCATTAAGTCGTAAGTAGTGAGTTCTAGCCCTTGAAAAAAACCAAGTGCACGAAATCCTAAAACCGTCGCAAAAACCAAATGCCCCATAAATAAGGCAACAAACAAGGGGGATTGACGTGATTGTGTAAGAAGCTTTTTTAGAATCGGTCTGATTGCTGATAGTTTCATAAAACTTTTCACAGCAAGGCTAGTGCCCAAAAAGGTAAAATATAAACAAGTTTACATTATTTTAAACAATAAATGTGCCTTGTTTTATAAAATGATGAACTGCTTGAAATAAGAGGAATAAATAAGCAAGAAATGAAGAGGTTTGAGGAAAAAAATGGTGCCGATGGTCGGACTCGAACCGACACAGCTTTACGCCACTACCCCCTCAAGATAGCGTGTCTACCAATTCCACCACATCGGCAATTTTCAGGAAGCGAATTATATCTATTTAAATCTTAATTGTCTATGTCATAAGCCTAAATAAAACAAAAAAATCCCGAATAGAAAATCGATTTACAACACTGCAAAACACAGGCGATTCTTTAACTCAAAAAATGAACTTAAAACCCAAGCATCCTTAAAAAATAATCAAAGAGGTCTAAAGTTTGTAATATTGCCGTATGGAACGACTATATACTGAGAGCTTCAAACATTTTGCAAGTCCTTTATTTATTTTGTCTAATTCGTAGCAAACTCATCTATGATTCATGAATCGTATAATGAAACCAAACCATGATTTATATAATATTTTCCACAAAATTATCATTTTTATCAAGCTATTAACTGTAAAAAAACAAAATATAAGAGCTGATATGAAAAATTGCGCTAAATGGACTATATAAACCAATAATTTGGATTTCTACAGTGAGGCTATTTCTTAATTTGCTGCATCTGGTTTTAAGCTGCCAAAGCCTAAATCAACTTGACCTGAATAATCGTAAGGGACTTGGGGCAACCATTCTGCAAAAAATAAATTTCCTTTCAAACCATAGTTAAATTCGCGGCTGGTATTGCCTCCTAAGATGCTACTACCAAGAGAAAGTGCTTGATCGTAAATGCTTGCGAAATTGCTAGTCACTTGTAATGTAATGACTTCAGCAGCATTAGCAGGAATTGTTATCGCCTCGTCATTTTCACCTTGAGCAAATATAGTATCATTGAGAATTAATTCATAATCCAATTTGCTTAATGGCAATGGGAAAGCATTAGGATTTTCAATTCGTAATTGTACTTCGTAGTTTTGTTTGGAATAACCAGAACTTAACAGTTGTAAGCCAGATAATGTGACACTTGGGTAGGCAACAGCTTTTTGTCCTAATTCAGCACACCCAGAAACCATAAACAATAGAGCTGAAGCCAGTAAAAATTTGTAGTAGCGCATTTGGAAAATTTTCCCTTTTTGAAGAATAAATTGTGATTTTTAAATTATATCTTACACTGTATTAGGTCACAGTAAACGATAAAATCCCTGCAAATTCATTCAAAAACCATGACATTTGCGCCGCTATTTTAAATATCAAAAAAACAAGGATTATTAATGATTTATAATCAACGGTAAATCGGGACGCGGAGCGTCCTTGCTGCATCCCAACGGAGACCGTTGGGACGAGAGGTAATTTTAAGGCTTAGGGCGTAACATCAGATAATAAGTATTGCAGTTTGATGATTTGGGTCTTTTGTCCACTTGTGCGGAATCAAGATAAAATAGATAATACTTTTTGATGCAACGCCTTATCCCCAGCCGCAACCACACGTCCATCAGAATCCAAACCTAAGCTTTTTCCTTGCCAATCGGTAATCACACCGCCTGCTTGTTCAATAATCGAAATATGCGAACAATAGTCATAAGGCGATAAATCGGCTTCCACCACCAAATCAACAAAACCCATTGCCAGCAAAGCATAGGCGTAACAATCTGCACCATATAAAGGCAATTTAATCTGTTGACACAACGCTTCAAAAGCGACTTTATCTTGTCCTTCAAACATCAATGGTGTCGTAGCGTATAGAATCGCTTGACTCAATTCAGAGCAATTTCTGACCTTGACCGCTTGCCCATTCAATGTTGTCGCTAAATTCAACCCCCCAATCCAACGTTCTCGACTAATCGGCTGGTCAATCATGCCTAAAATGGCTTGTCCATGGTGCAGCAACGCAATCAAAGTTCCAAATAAAGGCTTACCTGTGATAAACGATTTTGTGCCATCAATCGGGTCTAATACCCAAACAAATTCGGCATCTTTATCTTTTATCCCCATTTCTTCGCCGTAAATACCATGTTGCGGATAAACCTGTTGGATCAATTCGCGCATCACTCGTTCAGCTTCACGGTCAGCAATGGTCACGGGGCTGGCATCGGCTTTGTCATCGACAGCAATAGGGGTACGGAAATATTGTCGAATAACCACACCACTGGCATCTGCCAAACGATGGGCTAGACCAATGAATTCTAGGGGTAATTTATCTAACATGAAATTGATTTACTTTGAGATAAGAGGACTGACATTCCGCTACTAAAAATGTATGATAATCAATAAAACCTATGATTATCTACAATCTATTCACATCGTCATCAACTTTGCCTCACTAAAGTGGGGTCTTACAAGTCTCTTATGTGCGTTTTGTGGTGGGCTGTAACGTGTCCTCACCATTTATCCATCACCTAAGTATTAAGTGAAGGATAATTTTCTAAGTTAATCGCTGCATTTAAGTCACGGTTTATTTCTAAACCACAATCTGATTAGAAATACGAAAGTGAAGTTTAGCAAC
>JAYQWJ020000399.1:0-4104 GCA_035829175.2 Candidatus Albibeggiatoa psychrophila | reverse complement strand
AACTTTATCACCTACTTGAATAGTGACACCAACTAATGGATTGCCTTGCTCGTCATTCAAATGACCAGAAGCTTTATATATGCTGGTTTGGTTTTGGGTAGGAGGATTACCATCAACTTGATACCAAACATCACATGCTGCCGAATCTGAGCGTAACAAATTAGTTCTACTACGTTCTGCTCTTCTAGTGAATTTATCAAACCATGCCGCCACTTTCCGAGCACCATCACTAATATCGGGTATAGCCCGTGTAATAGAAGTAATAGTCTTAGTAGCATTTGAAACGTTTTCTACTATACTTAAGAATCTGCTAGCTTTTTCTGTTGTATCAGCAATAAAACTAGCAATATTTGCAATAAATGGGTGGCAGTTACTACATGCCCAATTCAACACCTTATTAGCCCATTCATGAACAATAGGCGCATTTTTAGTGATAACCCCTGCAATATCACCGACAATAGTTGCAGCATCTCCAATGAAATTTGTTATTGGAGTCACTTTATCTACTACATCAGCAACAAAGTTTGCAGCTTTAGAGGCAAATCCTGCTACTTTTTTAAAGGTATTGCCAACATCACGCCAACTCAAACGTACATTTCTACCATTATCTTCTGAGTAACATGTACCATCAGCTACATTAATGAGTTGATAATCATTTGTTGTTAAATCAAAGACTACAGCAACGCCTTCTGCATTTGCATCTAATGAATCAGTTACGGTAAATGTATTATCAGTATTAACAATTGCTTGCATACCTGGAAAATCAGGATGTGTAACGATTTTAGTACCCAGTGCATCAATAGTGACTTCTGTGCCTGAATCTAAATCTTTACCAGTAAAACTACCATCATCATTCAGTGTGACCAACATATTAGGCGCAGTTTCATCTTTTGCCGTGATTTGACCATTTGAATCTACTGTTACACTGTATTGAGGACGAGCGGTGTCTACACCTTGAATATTTCCATCATCATCAACTGAAATTTGCACCGTACCATCTTGGATGAAAACCTCATTATCCTTAGAAATAATTAAAGCAGCACTTGATTCTTCTTGTGGATTGATAAAAGTCATATTTCCATCTTGGTCAACCATGACTTCAAGACTTCTCAATTGTCCATCTTCAGTTAAACCCGTACCTTTGGTAAGACGGAAAGATTCCCCATCTAAATAAGGTAAAGTTGAACCTGGTAGTCTAGTGATACCTTCTTCTGTTGAAATAATGGTTTGTGAAGCATTTTGGAAAACAATGCCATTATCCATACCCAAATCTGGTACGTTCAAGACAATGTTTTGCTTGTCAGCATTAGCAACGCTAAAACTTAATTTTTCTGTAACTTGCCCTTCAGTAATAATTTTTGCAGTGTATTCTCCATTAGAAAGTTTAGGTACTTCCCAATAACCATTGCTATCTGTATAGGTTATTTGGTCTGTAACATGTACAGCCGCATTTGCTAAAGGCTCTCCATCCATCAACACCTGTCCCGATGCTGTATAGGTTTGTTTGCTAGGAATTTTGATATTGACGACTGCTGTTGCTACCATATCAGCATCATTTTGAGAGGTTGCTTTTATAGTGAGTTTATTGTCAACACCATAAGTATCAGGTAATGTCATTTGACAAACGAGCTGTGTATGACGTAATGGGTTAACCACAACTGAACTAGGTAAGCTGCATAATTCCCAACCTGATGAGTCAGTCAACGTAATGTTATAAGCATCTTGTTCTGAACTTAAGTTATTAAGCTGAAAAGGAATAGCAACCGTTGTCGCTGGGGATTTTATAATTTGCTGATTAAGTGTAGACCATTTTGCAAGATAGATAGGTTTGTACAGAGCTTGAGTTACTTTAGGTGCAGTAATAAAGTCAGTTAGTTGTTTACCTTGTGGTAAAACCAGATTATCGACATTGATTTTTACTTCTTCCTCAGCAACAAACGCATTGTCTGGTGCATCACTAAAATCGACTGTACCAGAATTAATTGTAATGGTTTTACCTTTAATTGCATCTGGTTGTAAATTTTCAGTCCTGATACTGCCTTCTTTATCAGTCACCAAGTAAACATTACCATACAAGCTTGTATAGTTAGTTTTTTCACCTAAAACAAGATGAATTGGGTCGTTCCAAATGCCACTACTTGCAATGAATGTTGCTTTGACTTCACCACTTTCAAAGCAATTAATGGAATTAAGTAATTCATCTTTTTCCAATCTAAGGTTGTCTATATCTTCTGCGCTTAAATTAGCATGTCTACTACGACCTGGATCGCCACCTTCAATAATGCCACCAATACCATCACAGCTACCATCTGTTTCTATACTAAAAATACCAGGGAAACCACCTTTTTTACCTTCACTACCAGTACTGCCACCATCACCTGTTTTTATTTTGCAGTCCATTGTAGGAGAATCGGCACTCGTAATTACAACCGCACCTCCTGCTTGTTGAGTACCACTACCATCGCCTGCAGTGATTTTACTATTTTCACCACAATCAAAAGTACCTGCGGAAATATTGAAATTGACACCCGGTGCGTTACTTCCATTACCCGCGATAATTTCACCATCAATCGTTGCTTTACCCTGTACATCTAATGCTAAAAATTGAGGGTTTTGAGCATCCGAGCCAGCAGTGACAAATATTGCACCTTCTTCTAAGCAAAGTTCATCGAACTGAAGCGCCTTAGCTTTATCGTTAACAAGTGGAATTTCTACTAAACAGTCTTTAGGAAATAAAACACTTGGTGGCTCATCTGAAGCAAGCTCACTTCCAGCAGGAACAATATTTGTCCACATATTAGGGTCAGTTAACATAGAAGGAATGGTTACACAATTAGCAATGGCGTAAGGTTCTGTTAAAGTACAAGTGCGTAAGTTTCTTCTGGTAGAACGTTTTTGAGCGGAGAAGCTAGCGGGTAAACTACTTAAAGTCGTATAAGATTTTGTATAAATTTTAGCCCCTTTCTCAACACATAACCCTTTAAATTTAATTGAACTATCTTGATTAGCATTTGGTGTTGTAGGAAAAGTTATTTTATGTCCACTGCGAATCATAACCCAATCATCAGCTTGAGGTAATTTACCTCCCCATGTATTTGAATTATTGAAATCGCCTGAGATGCTAGAAACAACAGTAGCAACTCCCGGTGCGCATGGGTCACTGGTTGCATCATCACGGACAATTGCAGAATGATTATCTTCTCCCATTCCTCCTTTATCATTTTCAACGGTTGCTTTGATGTCAATATTACCGCCTTTTCTGAAAACATAAGGAATTTCAACATGAACTAAGCCATCAGCTCCTGTCGTTGGAGTGATAACCTCATCCAACATTGCAGATCGTGTTAAACGTGAACGGGTAGTTGAGATTGTATTATTATTTTGAGAATTAGTATTACCATTTAGAGAGTTAGTATCACCTGCTAAAGTATTACCACCGCTTGGCAATGCTTCAAGTGTTTTAACAATCAAATTACCATCAATGTCTAACACTAAAGTATATTGGTCGACGTATGGTGTCGTATCTTTAAACCCAACATCAATAACACTATCTGCACCTAAATCTGTTTGAATTGGGATAATTTTTACTTGTAAAGCACTTTCTTCTTCACAAGTGCCAGTACGCACACCAAAATTAACAACCGTATCACCTGTTAAATCATAAAGCTTGGCATATCTGCTTGAGCTACTGCCAGCACCAACGACTTCACAATTTTCACAAATAGCGCGTAAGCTACTTTTATCCATATATGCTTTGTAGTTAGTAGAACCGCTAGCAGATAATTCGTATACACCTTGATAGTTTCCTTGACCGTCGGTTGTTGGGTCGGGATATGGGTCACTGCTATGAGTTACAGAAGTTGTTTTGTCAATGACAAGGCTTACACCGGGAACACCGCTCTCAGTCGCATCAAACTCATCATTACAATTTTTGTCGTAATACACAGTACCACTGATGGTAAAAGTATCAAGAATAGGAGTACTGCTTTGAGATTGAGATTGAGTTTGGCTTGTTCCAAGTCCAGACAGAAACGAACCCCAAAAACCATCAGCATAAACGCTAACAGGCAAAGCCATACAGCCTGCAAGCAAACCAACAGCAAT
>JAYQWJ020000398.1:0-4295 GCA_035829175.2 Candidatus Albibeggiatoa psychrophila | reverse complement strand
TTTGACTTATCAGCAATTAAATGAAAAAGCAAACCAATTGGCTCATTATTTACAATTACAAGGCGTAAAACCTGATATTTTAGTTGGGCTTTGTTTGGAACGTAGCATTGAGGTTGTTATCAGTATTATTGCTATTTTGAAGGCGGGGGGGGCTTATGTGCCTTTAGAATTGGCTTATCCTGATGAAAGGTTGAATTTTATTATTAATGATGCAAAAGCGGCTATTTTATTAACCCATAGCCAATTGCAAAATAAATTCTCTCAAATAAATGAAACAAATGCTATCTATATTGACAAGATAAACAATGAATTAGAGTTGCAATCTAAACAAAATACAAACTCAAATGTAACACCTGAAAATTTATGTTATGTGATTTATACATCTGGCTCAACAGGTCAACCCAAAGGCTGTTTAATTCAACATAACAACGTTACGCGCTTATTTAGCCAAACTCAAGCATGGTATCAATTTAATCAAAATGATGTTTGGACGCTATTCCATTCGTATGCGTTTGATTTTTCAGTTTGGGAGCTGTGGGGTGCATTAATTTATGGTGGAAAATTGGTAATTGTACCTTATTGGATAAGTCGCTCAACAGAAGATTTTTATCAGTTATTACAACAGCATAAAGTTACAGTTTTAAATCAAACACCATCCGCTTTTTATCAATTAATTCAAGTTGATAAGCAATATATTAATCAGAAATTAGACTTGCGCTATGTTATTTTTGGTGGTGAAGCTTTAGATATTCCTGCGCTAAAACATTGGTTTGATAAAAATAGCGATAAAAAACCACAATTAGTTAATATGTATGGTATTACTGAAACCACGGTACATGTCACTTATCGCACGCTTAGTAAAGCTGATTTGGATAGTAATGCCAGCGTGATTGGGCAGCCGATTCCTGATTTAAATCTCTATATTTTAGATAAATACCAAAATCATGTACCGATTAATATTATGGGTGAAATGTATGTGGGTGGCTTAGGGGTGGCGCGTGGTTATTTAAATCGAGATGAATTGACGGCTCAGCGTTTTATTCAAAGCCCATTTAATCCAAAACAAAAGCTATATCGCACAGGGGATTTAGCGCGTTATTTACCAAATGGCGATATTGAATATTTAGGACGTATTGACCAACAAGTTAAAATTAGAGGGTTTAGAATTGAATTAGGTGAAATTGAGAGTGTTTTAAGCAATTATCCTGATATTCAAGCGAGCTGCATCATTATTCGAGAAGATAAACCTAATAATAAAACGATTGTGGCTTATTTTATTGCGCAAGAAACGATTCAACTGGATGATTTACGCGCATTCATGCAACAGCCCTTACCCGATTATATGTTGCCTAAAGTCTTTATTCAGTTAGAAAAATTTCCACTTACGCCCAATGGTAAAATTGATCATAAGGCATTACCTGCCCCAGAATCGAACAGAAGAACAAATGAACAAGACTTTATTGAGCCTAAAACTGAAATTGAACAAGCTTTAGCTAAAATTTGGTCTGACGTGCTTAATATTGAAAAAATAAGTATTAATGATAACTTTTTTGTTTTAGGTGGAGATTCAATTTTAAGTATCCAAGTTGTTGCGCGGGCAAACCAACAGCAAATCAAATTAACACCCCGTTTAATTTTTCAATATCAGACCATTGCACAACTCGTTTCTGTTGCAGAAATTAGTCAATTAACGCAAGCTCAACAAGATTTAGTCACAGGAGAAATTCCATTAACAGCAATCCAACATTGGTTTTTTGCACAAAATCTAGCTAATCCACATTATTACAATCAGTCCATTTTGCTCAATCTTGCCAATGATACACAAGTAGATTTATTAGAAAAAGCAATACAGTACTTGTTAATTCATCATGATGTATTACGCTTGCAATTTCAAAAAGTTGATGAAAGATGGCAACAGCATAATTTAGCAGAAACAAAAGCTTTTGAGCTGAAAATTGTAGATTTGCAAGATGATGCACAAATATTGGCAGAAACTCAAACAGCACAATCAAGTTTGAATATTGAAACAGCACAGTTAATCAAAGCGGTATTGTTCAAAAGAACTCAAACAGCATATTTATTTATTACAATTCACCATTTAGCTGTGGATGGCGTGTCATGGCGCATTTTGCTAGAAGATTTATCCACAGTTTATCAGCAATTATCGCAGCAGCAAAAATTACAATTACCCGCTAAAACCACCGCTTTTCAAGATTGGTCGCAGTATTTACAAAAATATGCTGTGCAATCGGAACAATATGCTGACTTTTGGTTGCAACAATCCACATCAATGCTAATCCCTGTTGATTTTAAAGTGCAACAAACTGCTAATATTACCCAATCCAGTACAGAGATTTCTTTGTCATTATCTGCTGAACAAACGACTGATTTACTACAAAATGTATCTCAAGCTTATAACACTCAAATCAATGATATTTTGCTCACCGCGTTGGCTTTAACGCTATCGGAATGGACGGGACAAGCTGCTATTTTATTAGATTTGGAAGCGCATGGACGTGAGTCAATCAATGATGAAAATGATGAATTAGACTTGTCTCGCACGGTTGGCTGGTTTACAAGTTTATATCCCGTGGTTTTGCAGATTTCGCAAACTTCAGATTTAGGTGAATCCATAAAATCCGTTAAAGAACAACTGCGGAAAATACCCAATAATGGTTTTGACTATGCGATTTTACGTTATTTAACTCAAAATTCAGAAATTCGCCAGCAATTACAAGATTTACCCGCAGCACAAATTAGCTTTAACTACTTAGGTCAATTTGGGCAAAGTGTCGAAAATAATTTATTTTTAGGTATCGCCACTGAAAAAACGGCAGGTTATCATGCTAAAGAAAACCAGCGTGCTTATTTACTTGATTTCAATCTGATTATTTTAAATAGACAATTAAAAATTAACTGTACTTATAACCAAGCGTTCCATTGCTCTGAGACTATTGAGCAGTTGATTCAAAATTATATGGCTCATTTACAAAGCTTAATTGAACATTGTTTACATCCTCAAGCAGGTGGCTACACACCATCAGATTTTCCAGAAGCTGATTTAAATCAAGATGATTTAGATAATTTACTTGACCAACTTTAAAACAGGTGTTTTTGTATGGATAAAAAAAATGTTGAAGCGATTTATCCCTTGTCTCCTTTGCAAAAAGGGATTTTGTTTGATAGTTTATATTCTCCTGATACATTAAGTTACTTTGTTCAAATTCATTTTGATTTAGAACAAGTTAATGTAGATTGGTTTAAGCAAGCATGGACTGAAGTGCAACAACGTCATCCAGTATTACGCACTTTGTTTGTATGGGAAAATCAAAATCAGCCACTTCAAATTGTGCTCAAACAGCTTGATTTAAATTGGCAAATAGAAGATTGGCAACATGATGAGGTAGCTATACAAAATGAAAAATTAGCCACTATTTTGCAACAAGATAAAGAACAAGGATTTAATTTAAATAAAGCACCCTTAATGCGTTTTTATATCATACGCTTAAGTATTAATAAATATCATTTTATTTGGAGTCATCATCATATTATCTTAGATGGTTGGTCATTTCCTATTGTGTTGCAAGAAGTATTAACTATTTATCAAGCTTATAGCCAATCTGAAACACCTCAATTAGCAACTTTGCGCTCTTTTAAAGATTATATTCAATGGATTCAAAAACGAGATATTAAACAAACCCAATCTTATTGGACACAAACCCTTGCCAAAATCACTGCACCGACACCTTTAGCTATTAATAAAACACATCCAAATAAAGAATCATTATATAAAGAACAACATTTTGATTTTACAAGTAAAATAAAGCAAAAACTGCAAATATTCTCGCGTGAACAAAGAATCACCTTAAATACGTTAGTACAAGCGACTTGGGCATTGGTTTTAGGTTGTTATAGCCGTAATCAAACAGTATTATTTGGCAGTATGGTATCGGGACGACCGGCTGAATTGCAACAAGTGGAAACAATGGTCGGTTTATTCGCAAATACAATTCCTGTTGTGGTGCAAATTGATACACAGCAAAGCATAAAAGACTGGTTACAGAAATTACAATCTGAGCATATTGAACGAGAAGAGTTTAGTTATCAATCACTAATAGATATTCAGCAATGGAGTCAAATTCCTGCGGGAACAACCTTATTTGATAGTGTCGTGGTGACAGAAAATTTTCCTGTTGATGCGTCATTAACTGATAATCAAGTATTGCATATTCAAAACTTCCAATTTTCAGAACATGCAAATACTCCTTTAATTTTAGTTTTCTCGCTTTATCAAG
>JAYQWJ020000397.1:0-2845 GCA_035829175.2 Candidatus Albibeggiatoa psychrophila | reverse complement strand
CTTGAACCTTCCGTCAGATGGCGTTTAGAGCATTTGGGCGCAAGCATTGAAAGTGTCCCTAGTACCGCTGGCGAAACCCTTGGTGGGATTCAACAAGCCCGTTTAGATTATTTACAAGGTGTGTTGGCGAAAAATCCCAGTGCATTTTGGCCGCAACAATATACAAATCCACTTCATCCCGCATCCTATGCCAATATTGCAGGCAAGTTGGGTGAGTCGATGGGTAATGTTGATTTTATCGTGGCATCGGTTGGTAGTGGTGGTTCGATGTGTGGGATGTCGCGCATATTACGCAAAACCAATCCTGATTTAAAAGTCATCGGTGTGGATCATAATCTTTCGGTGTTATTTGGCCCTACAACGGGTGAAGCGTATCCACTTTGTCAGGAATGTTATGTGCCATTACTGGGTATGGGTTCAGATATTGTGATTCCTAATCTTGACCATGCTGAATGTGATGAAGTGCATTGGTTGCCTGTGGCGAAAATGATTAACGCCGTCCATGATTTACACAGCCAATATGGTTTATTTTTAGGGCCAACAGCGGGTGCAGCTTATGCGGTGGCGGATTGGGTGGCGAAAAATAATCCGGGTAAAAATGTGTTAACCATCTTCCCAGATCATGGTATTCGTTATTTACAAACGATTTTTGATCCACAGTGGTTAGGCGAGCGTGATGCAGAATTAAAACGTGATTGGTCAAATCCTGTCGCTGTAGACAGTCCAACTAAAGTATCGAAAGATTGGGAATATTTCCCTTGGGAACGGCGCACTTATCAACAAGTGATGGGACATGAGCCTGTTTCAAGAGAAAAATAATCATATCAAGGATTAGAGTCGTTTTATTAGCGGGTGACGCAACTGAACAAGAATTGCAGCAGGTAGAAGATGAGATTGCAGATATTGGTCAAGTGTTCCGTACCAAAACCTTGAAAATGTTGCTTTAATTTAAAAAACATTCTCATTTCTCATCTCTTGCACTAAATGAAAAAATTTGAAACGACCAGCCCATGCCAGCAGCTTCAAAACTTGGTAACAACGCTCAACTATTGAAACAATGAATCGACAGAGAAACCTTCTCTTTCTAAAATTTCTCGCAATCTCCGCAAAGCTTCTAGCTGAATCTGGCGCACACGTTCGCGCGTAATGCCAATTTCAATGCCGACTTGCTCCAAGGTTGCACCTTCATTTCCATCCAATCCAAAACGCCGCTCTACAACCATGCGTTGCTTATCATTTAACTGTGATAGCCACAAATCAATATGCTGCACCATATCGGCATCTTGCAACAAAATTGATGGATCAGGGTTTTGCTCATCAGCAATTGTATCTAACAGCGATTTTTCAGAATCAACCCCGCCGCGTGGCGTATCAACTGAAGTCACACGTTCATTTAAGCCCAACATGCGTTTAACTTCTTCAATCGGCTTGTCCAAATGCTGTGCAACATCCTCGGGTGTCGGTTCTCTATCTAATACTTGAGATAATTCACGCGCGGCTCGAATATAAATATTGATTTCTTTAATCACATGAATCGGTAAACGAATGGTTCGGGTTTGATTCATAATCGCACGATCAATGGTTTGTTTAATCCACCATGTTGCATAAGTCGAAAATCGAAATCCTTTTTCAGGATCAAATTTTTCCACCGCCCGAATTAAACCAATATTGCCTTCTTCAATTAAATCCAACAATGCAAGTCCACGGTTCATATAACGCCGTGCAATTTTGACTACTAAACGCAAATTAGCCTCAATCATTTTACTCCGTGCTGCCATATCTCCTTTACGCGCACGTCGCCCATATAAAACCTCTTCTTCAGCGGTTAATAAAGGCGTAAAACCAATTTCGTTTAAATAAATCCGTGTTGCATCCCGTTCAGCCTCGACTATACCATTGATGCGGTGAGGCGTTAAAGATTCAACTTTGGATTTTTGTTTTGAGGGATTCTCTTCAATCGTTTCAGCATTATTGGTGTTTTCGGTTAAGTTCTCCTCATCCATACTACCAACCTCTAAAATAAGCTTAATTTATCTATCTATTTGGGCAGATAAATCAAAGGTTCAACCGCTTTATTGTGACAACGTATCTCAAAGTGGACAATAGGTCGTCGTCGAGTATCTAATCCCATTTGAGCAATTTTCTGACCAGCTTGCACTTTTTGCCCTTTACGCACCCATAAGTGACGATTGTGCCCATAGACGCTTAATAAGTTTGCATTATGTTGAATAATAACGAGATTTTGATAAGCTTTAGGGCCTGCGCCACTAAACGCAACTGTACCTGCGGCAGCGGCTTTTATCTCCTGCCCTAATTTACCTAAAATATTGATTCCAGAACCTTTACCTGTTTGCGATACCGTGCTTTCGACATTACCTTGTGTTGGCCATGACCAACGGGGCATTGAGGGGCATTGTTTGCTGTCGCGTTGATTAATTGAAGGGGCTGTGACAGTCTTTTTGCCGCGATAAACTTTTTTAAGTTGTCCTGAATTATTTGAAGCTCGCTGATTTTGTACAGGAAGATGCAGTATTTGATTAATATAAATCGTATAAGGTGGGTATAAACGGTTTAATTGCGCGATGTTGGCTTGAGGAATACTGAATCGTTTTGCAATCAAGGATAAGGTATCGCCTTTTTGCACCCGATAGGCAATGTTGGCTTGCGATTGGTAATTAGGCTGTTGAGAGGGACGGTTTTTCGGCTGGGATATAAATGGATTAGTAGAACACGCAGAAATGAGAAAAGTAATGAGAAAAATACGAATTAAATGAATCACAGCTATTTACCTAAATCATACGCTTGATGTGAAATGAATTTTTAAGTAATTGAAATAAAAAGAGAT
>JAYQWJ020000396.1:0-3139 GCA_035829175.2 Candidatus Albibeggiatoa psychrophila | reverse complement strand
CCCAAAAAAATTAAGCGATACTTCACAAGGCTATTTTACTGTTTTTCAATCGCTTTTCATATATTGAAATCTTAATCTATTGATTTTAAATATTGCAACAACTCTCGTAACGCCTCCATGCAAATATAGACCTGCTGTCAATATGAGAACCAAAGAAAAACATGAT
Organism: Candidatus Albibeggiatoa psychrophila; assembly: GCA_035829175.2. GTDB lineage: Bacteria > Pseudomonadota > Gammaproteobacteria > Beggiatoales > Beggiatoaceae > Albibeggiatoa > Albibeggiatoa psychrophila. Next base: position 2,973 of record JAYQWJ020000396.1, on the reverse strand, counting down.
TATAGCGGACTCAATATAGACAAACACTTTTCCAAATTAAACAAAGCGTTTAAACTAGACTTTAAAAATCAATCAGCTAACCCAATGTTGATAGCAGTAACAAGAAGGAGTGTACAATGGCATTAACATTAACTGAAAAAGCAGCACAACATGTACAAAAGTCGATAGCAAGTCGTGGGCAAGGCATTGGTGTCCGAATTGCTGTCACAACGTCGGGTTGCTCTGGCATGGCGTATACCTTGGAATTTGTTGATGAAGTAAAGGATGAAGAACAGGTTTTTGAATCCAATGGGGTTAAATTAATCACTGACCCAAAAAGCTTGTTGTATTTAGATGGCACAGAGTTGGATTTTGTGCGTGAAGGCTTAAACGAAGGTTTTCAATTCAACAATCCAAATGTGAAAGATATGTGTGGATGTGGTGAAAGTTTCACTATTTAAAATTGTTTATAAATCGCAGGACTGCCAATCTTTCAATGATTTGCAGTCCTAAATAATGCAGGAATGTCCAAATGTCACTCACTAGTGATTTTTTTACTTTATTCAATTTTCCGCTTCAGTTTGAAATCGATGTGCAACTATTGACCGAACGTTATCGAGAGTTGCAACGCACTGTTCATCCTGATAAATTTGCTGATGCACCTGAACGTGATCGCCGAATGGCTTTGCAGCAAGCAGCGCATATTAATGAGGCATTTAATACTTTAAAAACAGATTTGGCGCGTGGACGCTATTTATTGCAATTACAAGGTGTTGATACTCAAGAACAGCAAAATACTGTGATGGATACGCCCTTCTTAATGCAGCAAATGGATTTACGTGAAGAACTTGCCAGCGTTAAAGCGATTGATGCCTTGAATGATTTTCTGAATCGATTGGAGCAGGAAACCAAAGCCTTGATTTCACAATTGAAACAACAGTTTATTGATAAAAATATTACTCAAGCCAGCGATACAGTTAGAAAGTTACAGTTTTTCCACAAACTCCATGAAGAAGCAATGCAATTAGAAGAAGATTTGTTAGATTAAAAATAACATCAATGAATCTAGTTATTTACAATACTTTTTAAGATTTCCATTCTTAAACAAACATCACCCAATTTTGAAATCAAAGGTAATATTTTACTCAATGGATATTTACACGGCATTAAATCAGGCTTTACTCGATGTTGGCGCGGCGATGGATGTGTCAGAAACTCATGGTCTATTAACGGGGCTGGCTTGTTTTCTGGATGATAATGATAAAATCACCCAATTTCTATCGCAACAAGTGTTGGGTGATGAGGCGGTGAGCGATCAATTGGCGGAGCAAAGCTTTGAGCAATTATCTGCATTAACCGAAAAAACCTTAGCTGATTTAAATAATCCCGATTATCCGTTTCAACCATTATTGCCTGATCATGACAAACCGCTTTCTGAACGAGTACAAGCGATTGGAGGTTGGAGTGAGGGTTTTTTATACGGTGTGGGCTTAGCTTTAGCAAATCAAGAAATTGCAGAAGAAACCCAAGAATTACTCAACGATTTTGCCAAAATTGCCCGTATTGCAGTTGTTGAGGATGAGCAAGCAACAGAAAAAGATGAAAAAGATTACGCGGAATTGGTCGAATATATTAGAATTGGCGTTTTGAGTTTATACGAACATTAAGATGGATAATACTGAATTTGCGCAACGTCGCCACCACTTAAAACAGATTATTGGAGAAGGTGGCATCGCCATTTTACCAACTGCGCCTGAGCGGGTAAGAAATCGTGATGTACACTTTTTTTACCGACCTGATAGTGATTTTTATTATTTAACAGGATTTGCCGAACCCGATGCGTTGCTGGTGTTTATTCCCAATCGTGAGCAGGGTGAATATTTGTTGTTTTGCCGTGAGAAAGACCCTGCTAAGGAATTATGGGATGGCAAGCGTGCAGGTTTGGAAGGTGCGTGCGAATTATTTGGAGCGGATGATGCGTTTCCGATTGCTGATATTGATGACATCATTCCTAATTTAATGGAAAGTTGTCAGCGCATTTATTATCCAATGGGTTCGTATCCTGAGTTTGACCATAAAATCAATGACTGGATTAATCAACTACGTCAACAAGCGCGAAATGGTCTGACTTTTCCTAGTGAAATGATGGCGTTAGATGTGATATTGCATAACATGCGTTTGTATAAAACGGCAGGTGAAATTGAGGCTTTACAAACGGCTGCGGATATTGCGGTGATGGCTCATGAGCGTGCGATGCAAAATTGTCGGGTGGGGATGATTGAATATGAATTAGAAGCAGATATTTATCACGAATTTATCCGTAATGGCAGTCGTTCACCTTCTTATCCTGCGATTGTGGGCAGCGGTGAGAATAGTTGCATTTTGCATTACACTGAAAATAATGGCTTGTTGCATGATGGCGATTTGGTGTTGATTGATGCAGGTTGTGAGTATGATTATTACGCTTCCGATATTACGCGCACTTTTCCCGTTAATGGTCGATTTAGTGAGCCGCAAAAGCAGATTTATAATATTGTGTTGGATTCGCAATTGGCTGCAATTGAACAGGTTAAGCCTAACAATACTTGGGATGATGTGTATAACGCCACGCTTAAAGTGATTACACAAGGTTTGGTTGATTTGGGTTTGTTAATGGGCGATGTGGATGAATTGATTGAGGCGAAAGCGTTTCGCAAGTTTTATATGCACAAGGCGGGTCATTGGTTAGGCATGGATGTGCATGATGTAGGTTTGTATAAGAAAGATGAGCAGTTAATTCCTTTACAAGCAGGCATGGTGTTGACGATTGAGCCGGGAATTTATATTCCACAGCAAGCCGATGTTGATCCAAAATGGTGGAATATCGGGATTAGGATTGAAGATGATGTGTTGATTACAGAAAAAGGCTGTCGGGTTTTGACTGAGAAATTGATTAAATCAGTTGATGATATTGAGAGATTGATGAATCAATAGGATTGTATAAAGTTGATTTTT
>JAYQWJ020000395.1:0-1974 GCA_035829175.2 Candidatus Albibeggiatoa psychrophila | reverse complement strand
AGAACTGGCAATCCTAGCCATCACTAAAAATGATTAATACTTAAAAAGTTCAAGTTAATGATAAACTTCACTGCCTTGCTGTTTAAACTGTTCTGACATTTCCGTCATGCCTTCAGCAACCGCTTTTTGTTCCTCAATGCCCTTGTTTTTCGCATATTCACGCACATCCTGTGTAATTTTCATCGAGCAGAAATGCGGACCACACATCGAGCAGAAATGCGCTGTTTTTGCTGATTGTTTTGGCAACGTTGCATCGTGAAACTCTTTCGCTTTCAACGGGTCTAAACTCAAATTAAACTGATCTTCCCAGCGGAATTCAAACCGTGCTTTTGACAACGCATTATCACGAACTTGCGAACCGGGATGACCTTTAGCCAAATCTGCGGCATGAGCGGCAATTTTATAAGTCACAATCCCTTCACGCACATCATGCTTATCAGGCAAACCGAGATGCTCTTTTGGCGTGACATAGCACAACATCGCGCAACCATACCAACCAATCATCGCCGCGCCAATACCCGAAGTGAAATGATCGTAACCCGGTGCAATATCAGATACTAACGGGCCTAAAGTATAAAATGGGGCTTCATGACAATCCTCTAATTCCTTAGTCATGTTTTCGTAAATCTTGTGCATTGGAACATGCCCCGGCCCTTCAATCATCACTTGTACATCATGCTCCCAAGCCACTTTGGTTAACTCACCCAAAGTCTCTAATTCAGCAAATTGTGCCGCATCATTCGCATCAGCCAAGCAACCGGGGCGCAAACCATCTCCCAAAGAAAATGACACGTCATAGGCTTTCATGATTTCGCAAATATCTTCAAAATGAGTATATAGAAAGCTTTCTTGATGATGAGACAAACACCATTTCGCCATGATTGAACCACCACGCGAGACAATGCCCGTAACGCGATTTGCAGTTAATGGCACATGCGCCAAACGAATGCCAGAATGAATCGTAAAATAATCAACCCCTTGTTCAGCTTGTTCGATTAAAGTATCACGGAAAATTTCCCACGTTAAATCTTCAGCTTTACCATCCACTTTTTCCAAGGCTTGATAAATCGGCACAGTTCCAATCGGTGCAGGCGAATTGCGAATAATCCATTCACGGGTTTCATGAATATTTTTACCTGTGGATAAATCCATCACCGTATCGCCACCCCAACGAATTGCCCACACCATTTTTTCAACTTCTTCTTCAATCGATGAGGTTGTTGCGGAGTTGCCAATATTTGCATTGATTTTGACCAAGAAATTACGCCCAATAATCATCGGCTCAAGTTCAGGATGATTGATATTAGCGGGAATAATCGCACGACCTTTGGCAATTTCATCACGTACAAACTCAGGTGTTATTTGTTCTGGAATGTTCGCGCCAAAATTTTGCCCCGGATGTTGTTGGCGTAAATGCGGCTCTGTGACTTCTTGCAAACGTTGATTTTCTCGAATGGCAATATATTCCATTTCAGGGGTGATAATCCCTTGGCGAGCATAGTGCATTTGAGTCACATTTTTACCCGTTTTTGCACGACGTGGCTGAGCTATATGTTCAAAGCGGAAAGTGGATAATTTGGGGTCGATTTGGCGCGATTGACCATATTTAGAACTTAAATCAGCAAGTTGCTCAGTATCGTCTCGTTCATCAATCCATGTTTGACGAATTGGCTCTAAGCCCTTGCGCAAATTGATTTCAATCGCAGGGTCGGTATACGCGCCAGAAGTGTCATAGACCGTGACGGGGAAATTTTTTTCTTCAACACCATCAGTACGAAGGGTGTCAGACAGTTTAATTTCACGCATCGGCACACGAATATCAGAGCGGCTGCCTTGTACATAAATTTTATCGGAGTTAGGAAATGTTTCAAAACATATTGGGTCTAATTGATAATTGAAAATATCTTGAGGTTTTGCACTCATTCCATTTACCTTTTCGTAAAGTGAGTTATAGCTTGGCTGGGTTTTATGCCG
>JAYQWJ020000394.1:0-4122 GCA_035829175.2 Candidatus Albibeggiatoa psychrophila | reverse complement strand
GATATCGTGCCCAAAATGATTATAAAATGCGCGTTCCAAAATTCAGTATCGTTTTGACAATTACGCGAACAGCAAGTTTACAAACCTCATAAAAAACTTTTGTAACAAGTTAACTGTAATATCGTTGACACTTTAGAACCGGATGAGTTAATTGCGAACAAACGGGTCTGTGGGGGGGCGGCTGAGTAATCACTGCTTCTACCCTGAAGGCAAAAAGCCGCGCGGCTGAAGAGGGGTGTTATGTAGGCTGTCGAAATTTGGCCTTTTGAAACAAAAACACATCCCCGCTTTTTGGATATTGCAATTGCACAAAACCCAGCGTTTAGTTGGCTTGCGGCTTTTATCCAAAAGCCAAAAAACGAGATGCGTAAATTTCATAAAAAGCCCGTTTTTCGACAGCCTAGGTGTTATGCCTACAAAAAAAGTACGGCAGTTCAATACGCATGGGGAGAAATGATGAAAAATAATGCTGGAAATTTCGTTGAGTTGATTGATTTTGTTAGAACAAAAGCATCCAGATTGAAATCAAATGTAGATATAGCAACAACAATATTAACATTAGCTGGAGAAATTGAGTATAAAGATTCATTAGATATGTTATCTCAAAAAGAGACCGTTTTGCTAGAAGGGTTTGTTAAAAATGGGGTGGTTACAACTAAAGATAATGAAAATGAATTGAAGTATAAATTCATAATAAAAAAGTATGGACGAGTAATGATTGTCGATACTGATTTTGACAGTAGTCAATATTTTACGATTTATGATTTTTCCATAGATAGTAATTATTTGTCGGCAAGAAATGATAAGGTTAACAAAGAAGAAATTAACAAAATTAGAAATTACTACTTAACTCATGGTGACATAGTAAAAGATTGTCAAAAAATAGTACAGGCCATTCGCCATACATCACCAGTAATTTATTTTCTTGGGCTTAATACTTATACAAACTTCTATTCACTAGGTGATAAGGAGTTGAGGTCTAATGAGAAAGATATTTTGGTTGCCCTTGAACAGGTGAATAAGACAAGACTGCTAGATATTTCTGATGATTTAATTATTTTAATTTTTGTTTTATCAGTTGTTCACATTTCAGGTCACGTATCAAGGTTTGAAGAGATAAATTCAAAACAAATCTCACTTAATTTGTTAAATTCATTTTTGCTAAGAAAAAGGAATTTATATAGCATAAAAGCAAATACATTAATATATCCAGAAGATATGGTTAGTGCAGCAAATAAAATACATGAACAATACACTACCATGCTTAAAAGTAAGTTTATATATAGAATTATCAATGGGTTTACTCTATCAAAAATAGAATATGTAACTAAAGAAAATATCAATTTAGTTCAGGCTGATAACTCAAAGCTTATGGAAACAGTGGTTTGGAATTATTTAGCTAACCATGGTATTCGTGCAAATTCTTTAGAGTTTGGGGTTGCAAGTCTACTGCATCAATATTTTAATAATGCTTTTAATAGTAAATTCAGTTTTGCAATAGAGGAACTTATTCATCTGGTGATTGAAAAATCAATGAGTATGTTAAGCTCAGACTATTCCATGACAAGAACTTTCAAAAAATTCTCTAATTTGATTGCAATAACAAAGAAATACAACTCTACATCCAGCCTTCATGAGATTTTAAAATTGAAACCATCAGATTTCCTATGCTATACGTTGCCGTCCGATAGCATAATCAATGAAAATTCGCAGGATTTTTTGCTAAAGAGTTTAAATGGAATAAGTGGTAGAATGAGGTTTAATGGGTGGCATTATTTTGCGGGTAATTTTTCAAGTGATATGCCAGACAGTCGTGACTATTACTCTCCTCCAAAAGCAATTGATATGGCACTATCAGATAATTACCATCATACTGGACATACAACATTCAGTGTAAATACCTCAATAAAAATACCTATGCCACTAACGGTAGCTAATAAGACATATGATGCCTTAATGGATTATAGAGTAATGAGAATAATCCCTAACCAGTATTCTGTGCAAGAGTTAAAAATTGCTTACGGGACAACATGTGTTCTGCAGAAAATATACCAACAATTAATTGAATATTTAGAGGAAACAGGGAGTCGTTTTGAATTTAATTTTGCATCCAAAATGTGGTACCAAGAAACTTATGGAAAAAGACAATGAATAATAATTATAGAGATTTTGTGTTATATGCAGCTTGTTACATGACATCGTTGTCTTATGGTGGAGTATATGTTCTTCTTGACTATACACAAGTTGCTTTATCTGGCAACCCTATGATGTTTGGTAAATTTTTAACTATTTCTGGCATAGTCACTATTTTGTTAGTTGGCTATTCAGGAAGGTTGGCAAAGTCATATCAAGCTAACATTGTTGCTGGAATAGGAAGTATTTTATGTGGGGTAGGAATGTTTGGGCTCTCGTTTATTAACGAGGTTAATTACATATACTATATCGCAGCATTTTTTATCGGTTTGGGCTGGAGTTTTTATTACGCTTCTTCACCTATGATTGTACTTAGCCCAACCATCTCAGAGGAAGATAAAGGTAAGTATGTTAGTTTAATTTCTGTTTGCGTTGTATTAGGCACATCATCACTTCCAATTTTGCATAATATAACTTCAAGTACTATTGAATTTAGAAGCTTGTTTATATTTTCTGGTCTTATGGCTTTTATTGGTGGAATATCATTTATTTATGTAGGTATTTTATTTAAGCTAAAGCCATCAAAATCTACTTGTGAAAATATTGGAAATAATTATAGGCCATGGAGAACTGAAGCAATGTATCCATTTGCCATGGTGTTTCTTGGAGCGTGTGTCTTTTCTACAATGATGGCATTTCAAACATCATATGCCAGTGAAAGAGGGCTAAGTTATGCGGTATTTTTTGCAGCTTATTCGTTGTCAGTTATTTTTAGCAGAATTTTGTTTGGAGGTGTTTTGACAAAAAACAATCCAATAAACAATCTTACTAAAATATTACTGGTAATGCTTGCAGGTCTAGTATTAATGATCATTAATAGTGGTTATACAGTGATATACATCATTAGTTCAATGCTAATTGGCATTTCGTACGGACTCGCATATCCATTAATAAAAACGTATTCAATAAAGGTATCTAAACCTGAAGATCGTCATCAAGTACTTGCCTTTTTTACGCTAAGTTATTTTACTGGCGTGTACTTTTTCCCAATAGTAGCTAGTGGATTACTTGTTAATTTTTCAAGTAATGCTTATTTAATAGCATTAATTTCTATTGTTGCTTGTTACATGCTTATATCTATTAGCAGGCAGAAATTTGCAAAAAATTACTTTAACGGTGTTTGAATATTGATCGTTACAAATATATGATAATCTAATAACATGCATTTGGACAGCAAAAAGCAGAGCGAGGAACAAGCGGCGCTTTTTGCTGCCGGTGATGTGAGGCGTTATTCGTGTTAAATACAAGAATAATTGGGGTCAGAGTTAGGGGACATACCTGGGGTGTTAAATTTGAGTTTTTTCGGGAAAAATTTTTCAATCTAGTTTTGTGTCAAAAATAATTTGTGTGTGTTAATAGTTAATTATTGATGACTCAAAAAAACTCTAAGACAGGATTATATTTAGTAATATTATAGAAATAATATAGTTACTTCTTTGATAAAATCGGATGTTCCCAGTTAGTTAAATATTAATATAATTGACAAGCATATTGTAAGTTATTGATTTTATGATGGCTGTCAAACGTGAGTTTTATTCTTATTTTTGTCTTGACTTTTGTATTTAGGATACAATGAATGTATGAGATATACAATTGAGAAAACAGATGATATTGACGAATGGCTGAATAGCCAAAAAATTAAAAATTATAAAAATCGGTTGTTAGCTCGTTTTGAACGAATAAAAAATGGTCATTTCGGAGACTTTAAAGCCATTACTGATACTTTATTTGAGTTACGTTTTTTCTTTGGTAATGCTTTAAGAGTTTATTACACATTTAAGAATAACGAAATTGTTTTATTACTAATAGGTGGTGATAAATATAGCCAAACAAAGGATATTGAAAAGGCAAAACAATTTATTGAAGACTTGGAGTAAATTATGACTATAAAAACGAGTCCGTTGCGTATTGAAGATTACCTTAAAACTG
>JAYQWJ020000393.1:0-2583 GCA_035829175.2 Candidatus Albibeggiatoa psychrophila | reverse complement strand
ATGTGTACCCCATTGTCCTACATGACAATATTCTTGAACTAAAAAACCATCATCATAGTTATATAAAATGGTGGTTTTCATTGGCTCAAAGCCTTTCCAATGCGGAATATCACTATCAAAAGCATGTGTTAAATCGACCCAATTTTTAGATTGTAATAGTTTGTAAACATGCCACAAAGATTTTTTACTATCAGGGTTTTCCGCTTCAATCTTATCAATTTTAGGAACAAGTATATTATCAATCACTTGAAAGTTAACTTGATACTCAGTTTCTGTCTCTGGAGTACGTAAACCACCTAAAGTGACTTGGTTAGATGCGCTTTGTTCGCGAACAATATAAGCTTGAGAAAAATCAACCTCAGCAAAAGCATAAAAAGGCAAACAGAGTAGCAAAGAAATAAAAAGTCCTATTTTTTTCATTTTAAAGCCTTTATTTAAATATAAACTAATCAATCAATTAAATTTTTATCAGAATCATGAATGCAAGTTGAGTTCATAGAATCAATTAACTATACTTGTTTGGTAAAACTGCATTTAGGTCTAAATTCTTTTTTCCAGCAATGCAAATTAATTTTTTGTTGACCAAATACCAATGCTTTTCTAGTTTGTTTAAAAGTGACTTCCTGCATTCCTAAAATTTTCGTGTAAAATTCACAAGTTGCTTGGATGTCTTTCACTGTTAAAACTAAATGGTCAAGATGGGATATTTGCACTATTTTCTTTCATCATCAACATATTCTGCTTGTTCACGTAAAACTATTGCAGCATTTTGGATAGCAGGAACATAATTATTGACAATATCCCATACTAAGTTTGAATCTATTCCAAAATAATGATGAGCAATTATATCGCGCAATCCCGCTGCTCCAGACCAATCAACATCTGGCATTGCTGCTGTCATTTCAAGTGGCAACTTCTTAGTTGCTTCACCAATAATTAATAAATTCATCAAGACTGCGTCAAAAATGCCTTCATCATTACAAAAAGCCTCAAAATCACGCTTTTCAATAAAATTATTTATTTTCTCAGTACTTTCAATAATATCATCTAAAAATAACAAAGCATTACGCGACACGGATTAAATCCTTTTGCACTGCTATACGTGCTCTTGGTTTCAACCCCGTTTCAGTCACTAAATCTATTTTTCTATGTAATAAGTCTTCTAAATAACGTTTTAACTCTAAATAAACACTAAAAGTCGGTGAATCGAATGTCACCAGTACATCTATATCACTATTTTCTCTTAACTCATCACGCGCAGCCGAACCAAATAAAGCAAGATACTTTACTTTAAAACGCTGTACAATTTCTGCACGGTGTTGTTCAAGTTGGTTTAGTATTTCTGTGCGGCAGTGCATAATATTTAATTGATTTAGGTTTCTTTTAAAGAGCCTGTAACATATTTGTGAAGGATATTTGCCATAAACGTTTTTCTCGTTACTACGCTCAGCGTAGTAATGCAGTTGTGACGCTCTGCGTCATATATATTCGAAACGCAGAGCGTTTAAGCTGCATTCCAACGGAGACCGTTGGAACGAGATAACTAATATTATTTCAAACCTTGCTTTGATTTAAGCTGTTTTACTTTATCATCAAGTTGTTGCAATTGTTTTTGAGTTAAATCTTTTAATGAGTTTATATTCTTTTTAGAAGACAACTCATTAGCTATTTTATATATATCATCTTTACTTAAACCCAATTGCTTTGCACCTGCCCAAATTGGTTTATAGTAAGAATTTCTCCAAGCATCAGGGTTTCGTCGGCGTACTTTTGGACGTGCTTTTGCTGTTTCTTGTTGTACAATTTTTATAGCTTCATCTGCACAACCAAATGGAATTTCTTTATATGTAGTTACTTGAAACTTCTCTTTAAGTCGTTTCCAAACCTTTGCAGGATTTGGGTCAAGACCTGCATCTTTCATTAATTTTGAGTACGTTTGAACATTTTTATAAATTTGATAGGCTTCTTGTTCTGTTATATGTCTACCTCCTCTATCAGGAAGTATATTATTTTTGATAATTTTTTTCTGGTTTAAATTATTAATAATATCGCCACCAGCAACCATATTTCCTTCACCAATAACAGTCTGACTTATATCACTAGCTTCTCTTGTATCTTTATTACTTTCTTGAGTTTGAGGTTTTTTTACCTTTTCAAACCAATTATCTCTATGCTTTCTCAATTCTTTTGGAGAAAATTTCCGACCTTTTGGATGTTCCACATTATAATTTCCGACCTCAGCATGACAGTCAAAGCATAGTGGAATACAATTATCTAATGAATCTTTTCCGCCTTTGGCTCTTTGAGCAATATGGTGCAACTCCATTTTACCGCCAGCAAATTTATGGCAAAGACAACAATGCCTACCACAAAGAACAAGAACTTCGTCTGCAACATCAGGAGGAAATGACATAATAATTATAACCCCATATTTGTAAGCTTCTAAACCAAAATATAACTTGATTTAGAAGCCAAATAAACAGTCGTGCTATTACGGAAGCTTAGATACAGAAATATGCTCTAATAAGTTCATCACCGTAGCATCCATGATTTCAAAGATAGGAGCTGGATAAATACCAAATG
>JAYQWJ020000392.1:0-1490 GCA_035829175.2 Candidatus Albibeggiatoa psychrophila | reverse complement strand
CCGTAATGATATTGGTGGGTACATTGGCAATTTTCTGTTTATTCATGATGTTTTTGTATAAGACCAACTGTTTATTTTATCAGTGTCAGCTTGAATACTGTACATATAAATAGAAAACGCCCACTATTCCAAAGAACAATGAGCGTTTGAGAATTGCAAGAATTATTTAGTGTCGAGTGATCTCTAGGTCTTCATAAGTGATATTTTCGTATGTCACTCCTTCGCCTCTTTCAACGCCATCATCGAGTTTAACATCACGTCCTAATCTCACATGACTGATTTTCGCGCCTTTCCGAATCCATGCTTTCCAAATTGTGGCAGGTTTTGCAGGATTGCCTTTGATAGTACCCCATAAAACCCCGCCAATTAAAATAGCATCTTCTGCCAGTTCAACGTCTTGAATGTTGCCGAGTCCTGTACCTTTGCTACCGTTGTATTTAACATTGATGATACCCGCTAAAATACCGCCTTTGAGTAAGTAGCCTCTGAAATTGATGTTTTTTAACGTACCGTAATTGGCAATTTCACCAGTAAATGTACCGCCGTCAACGATTGCATCCTCTTTAATTTCCGAATTACCAATTGTGCCTTTAATATTGGGCGTACTAGTCACAACAACATTGCTAACGCTTGCATCTTTACTAATTGCAGTACCTTCTGGCAGTTCAGCACCATTACCTTTACAACCTGAAATAATATTAGTGGATGTTTCAATGCTTGGGCAAATAGGTGCACTGATGACATCCTTCATAAAGTTATCTTGTTCTTCAATTTCTGTAGTTTTTTCAACTGGTGGTTGGATAACTTCAGTAATTTGAGTCGGTGCAAATTGTTTGGCAATTGCAAGACTGGTAACAGTGCCACTATCAATGGTAAAACTATTTAATGCTATGCCTTGTATATCGAAAATAGTGATTTCAGAACTACCTACGGGAGCTGCAATTATTTCTGGGGTTGTATCACCTAAAATATTGCCTGCTGCGACAATAACGCCCGTATTACTATCAAACGCTGTGAAGCTGCTGAGCAATGTGCCATCACCAGTAATGATTTCTATGTCACTGCCATTACTTGCCATTGCTGCAACAATATCCATTTTGCCATCTTGATTAAAGTCCGCAACTGCGACGTTGACACCAAAGTTTTCACCATTGCTCTCATCGTCATCCTTATCAGCACGGTAGGTTGGGTTGACGAAGGAAGCCCAACAAAACAACATGCCACGATATAAAAATATAACTTAACGTGATTTTGATAATATTGGGCATTGTATATCAGCCCAACCTACACTCAATTTATTCAGGGATAAGCTAAAAGCTCTAACTCCTCAATAAACCGATAATCTTTTTGATTTTTAGAAATCAGTAGATAATTAAATGGCTGTTGTTACAACTTGCTGCGTATTCATTTAAGTGGCAATATTTCAAAAAATTGTGTTTGATTTATTTCTCAATAAACCTACAAACATCTCTAAGAAGTAAAGCAGATAA
>JAYQWJ020000391.1:0-4131 GCA_035829175.2 Candidatus Albibeggiatoa psychrophila | reverse complement strand
ATCTCTTTTTATTTCAATTACTTAAAAATTCATTTCACATCAAGCGTACCATTTAATTTCATCAAATATGCTGCGCCAACAATCTATCCAATTGATCTGCAAAAGCCTTTCTATCCGTTTGATTTAGTGGTTCAGGCCCACCCGTCATGATGCCGCTTGAACGCATCGTTTCCATAAAATCGCGCATGGTCAAACGGGCTTTAATATTTTCTGTGGTATACAATTCGCCGCGTGGATTCAAGGCTTGCCCACCTTTTTCAATCACCTCAGCCGCCAAAGGAATATCACCCGTAATCACAATATCACCCGCACTTAATTGCTTTACAATCTCATTGTCTGCAACATCAAAACCCGATGCAACTTGCACAAACGCAATATAACGTGAAGGCGGCGTTTTTATAAAATGATTGGCAATCAAGGTTGTTGGTATTTTAGTACGCTGTGCCGCTCGAAATAAAATCTCTTTAATCACCACAGGGCACGCATCGGCATCAACCCATATATTCATTAAAACATCCTTAGAAATAAAAAGTTTAGCGAAAATTCTTCAACATTTCAGGCAAAAACGTTTCATTGACTAATAACGATTTGCCCGATAAATTAAAAATTGAACGCCGTGCCCATAATAATTTATCTGAAAAATGCTGCTGTTGATGCGCCAAATAATACAATAAATGCGATGAATTTAATTGCGCTACTTGCAAATGTGAACGCGGAAACCGATTATTTGAAAATAAAATCGAACCCAAGGGATAATTGCCCAAACGCGCTAAACGTCGGTATTGTCCTGTCAATGTTTGGCGCGGAATCACGGTGCGAGCAAATACCCATGCTTGATGATCGCAATGCAAATACACATGCCGAATCCGCACATATTCTCGCAATGGGATATTCAACGCTTTCGCTTCACTTAACAAGGGGTATTGCCATGTTTCTGCTAATACTTCGACTTGAAAAGCCTGCTGACAATGTGATTTTAAACGCTGGGTTAATGAATCACGCGAAAAAAGCCATGTTTGCAAGGTTTCAGATACAGGTTTATGCCGCCAATAGCGGATGTCTCGCCAATGAGTATCATCCACGTTTATTGCACCGTGAACCTAATCGGCGTATCTGCATTAAATACTATCACCTGTGTGTCTGGTAGCAAATAACCTATGAAAATCTGGAATTGTCCTTGTAAACGGCGTAACTGACCGCTAAAAATGCTGATTTGCTGATTGGCGGCTAATTCAACAGTTGAATCGGCTTTTAAGGTCTCGCGCCTGCCATTCCAATCCAGCCAATTTGCGCCCTGACGCATGATAGTACGTGCCAATAATCCATCCTCAGATTGAAAAATAGCCACTAAATATAATTCTGCTTGTTTGCCTCTATCCGCTTGAGCTACTTCCATATCAATTACAATCTCCACATCCTCAGTTTGGGAAACATACAATACATTGCTACTGTAATCAGCGGTGATGATTTTACCATTAAACGCGGATTCACTTTCTTGTACCGCGCCTGATTGCAAATCAATACTCAAACCCTGACCAAACAATGATTGGAAGAAAAATTCATTCACCCCAATGTCATATTGGCTACCTTGTGGTAATACATTGCGCACTTTGAATTGTTGTAATAACGCGCTTAATGCTGGGGCTAAAGCCGTACCTTTATCTAATGCTGCACTATTCACATTGAGTTTGAAATCAGTGGGAATGGCTAAGAAACGACGTTGTAAAAATAAAGTCCGATTAGATGTATAGCCATATAACACAAAAGCGGGGTTGCCTTCAATACTATTTCCTTCCCATTGGGTTAAACTGTGTAAATAGAGCAAACTGGGAAAAACTTGATTTAAACGGGTTGCCTGCATTAAACTGGGATTAGAAAAGCGTGTCCAACCATTGTTGTAATATAAATTATAATCGGTAATAAATTTGTCTTCATTTTCACGAATCGTGTGCTGAAAGCCATTTTCACCGTTATTGGCGATGATATTATTGACGATTTGCAAACCCACCGTACCATGCACATCATCCGCTTTACTATTCCAAATATCGACACCGCGTCGCGCACCTGCTGCAATATTGTTATAAAAATAAATCTCGCCATCGCGCCAATGCCGAATCACCATTAACCCCGCCCAAGAGTTATTAAACAAGGTGTTACGGTACATTGCAACCCCCGCAGCATTATTGAGAAATAATCCGTAGGCAAAATGTCCTTGTTCCCATAATTCACGTTTTTCAGAAATATCCGCCCAACCATAGCTATTTTGCAAAATATTTCCTGTGACTAAGGCATTTTTAAACACATGTTGATGTGGTGGCGTGCCCGAAAATTGAATTGCGCCACATTCTCCACCCGCCAAACAAGCCAGTGTAACGTGGTTATCTTGCACTAAAATATTTTCCAGTTTAATTTCTTCAGGAATAAAATCGTAACTTTTATCAGGCGCGTTAATGCTGGACTTATCAAAATGAATCCCGTCATGTGCAATATTTTGTAATTCATTATTTTTGACTTGAGCATTGTCGGCGTAAATAAACCGAATCCCAGCCCCTCTATCGCTATCAGAACGCAAACCCACATTTTGAATTTGATTGTCATTGATTTGAATTTGGGTCATGGGTGCAAACTCAAATGGAATGTGTTGCTCAGAGGCTGAACGGCTGGCTTGAGCTAAAACCGCAATGCTATCAATTTGGGAAAGGGTAGATTTTTCGAGACTGCAATTTTGAGTGATGGCATTTGAGTCGGCATTTAACGCCACATCTTGGGATAAATACAGCCCATAATTAGCATATTGGATAGTTAAATTACGAAAATGATTGTTATAACTGCTTTGCTCAGCGAAATTGTCTTGTTTAATCGCCGCGCCATTATACAGTTCAATGCTGAAATCTTGCAGCACAATGTTTGATTTTCCTGTCAAATCCCATGCGCTATCTAAGACCGAGAATTCTAAATTTTGTGGATTAATTTCATCGGCATAAAGGTATAAAGTTTGGGTTTGCACATCAAGCCAATATTCACCTTGCGAGTCCATCAACGCGGGATGATTTTCAATATAATAACGACTGCCCCAACCTAATCCCGGACTGTCTTCGGTACGACGATAAGCTTGACCTGCTAAAGTCACTCGTCCTAAATAGGTTTCATGTTGGGTGATTTCGCGCCGATAAACATGGTCGCCTTGTACCGCATCGACGATGGTAATAGTTGCACCAACCAAATTGTCATACGCGCCTAAATGTCCTGCATCAACCAATGGATCGCTATAATTATCAGTGAGTTGGTTAAATGAGCGACTTTCTGCATCACAAGCCGTATCAGTTGCCACACAAATCACACTTTCTGAACCACCGTCGGCTGTCCACCAAAACTCATGTTGTTTCCATATTACATCCACATCCCAATCAGGTTCGCGTGCCATGGGGTGACGCTGTTCAATTTGTCCTTTATTTAATTCAACCATAAAACGTGGGGTTTGGGTTAAATTCCATGCGCTGACATCAGTTTTTACAATTTTGTCTAATTCAGCAGTAAATGGTAAACCTATATTATTGCCTTCAATGACTTGGCTTGTCATTATCGGTTGAGAGCCACGTAAAATGACGGTATTTTTTTTAACAGCTTGGTAAATAATTGGATTGTCGCTTGTGCCACTGTTAAGCGGTGTAATTGATTCGCGATAAATCCCTGCTTGAATATTTACGCTATCACCTGCTTGCGCAAGATTAGCCGCAGCTTGGATGGTTTGTAAGGCAGTTTCGGGGCTGAGACCATTATTTGTATTATTTCCGATTGTTGCATCAACCCATAGCGTTTGGGCAAAAACAGGAGTGAGGGTTAAACAGTATAAAATAAGAGTTTTTAGTATATTCATGGCTTATTCAAGCGGCTTGTTTTCGTTATTTATTTAGGTATAAAACCAGATTCATTTATTAAAATCCAGTGTTTGCCCGTTGTTGGTTCTAATGATTTTTGCAACGTTGCTTTAGTCCATAATTTGACGGGAATTGAGCTATCTGGTAGAGGGAAATAATATAAAATGGGAATATCAAGCTCTAACATTATTTGCTGCTGTTTCAAAATCAATTCCACAGCTTTTAGGATTATCAATACATTGCAACCGACCTT
>JAYQWJ020000390.1:0-2609 GCA_035829175.2 Candidatus Albibeggiatoa psychrophila | reverse complement strand
AATTACAAACGCTACTCCAAATCTATAAATCTATCCAGATTCAAAAAATCAATCATCCTTTCAGAGACAAAATTATAAATTTCAGTCACCTGTTATTTAATTTTTTTGCATTTCAGCTTAATATACCAAACATACGATTTGTATCAAAAAAGGTATGCGAGTTTGCTAAAACTATCTGTAGTTATTATTGGACGCAATGAAGGAGTACGCTTAGTACGCTGTATTCGTTCAGTGCAAGCGATGTCCAACTTCAACCGTGATGATATTGAAATCATTTACGTTGACTCGGATTCAACCGACGATAGCCCAACTCAAGCTAAAATCTTGGGTGCAAAAGTATTAGTAGTTCATCCAGAACGTCCTGCGGCTGCCATTGGACGTAATGCAGGTTTACAAGCAGCACAAGCACCTTATATATTATTTTTAGACGGCGATACCATTTTAAATCCTGACTTTGTTTCAGTCGCACTACAACAATTTGAAGCGCATCCTAAAACAGCAATTGTGTGGGGACATCGGCGCGAATTGTATCCTGAAAAATCATTATATCAACGTGTATTAGATTTAGACTGGGTTTATCCTGCGGGTTTATCAGAATTTTGTGGCGGTGATGCTGTGATGCGCCGCGATGTATTAACCGAAGTCAACGGCTATAACCCAAAGCTTATTGCAGGTGAAGAGCCTGAGATGTGCCAACGCATTCGCGCCAAAGGTTACGAAATTTTGCATATAGACCAAGCAATGACCTTACATGATTTGGCAATTACCCGCTGGTCTCAATATTGGCGTAGAGCCGTTCGAGCAGGTCACGCTTATGCAGAAATATCTAATTTACTTAAAAATACCGATACGCCGTTATGGCAACGTGATGCTAAACGCAATTTAATTCATTCAACGGTTTTGCTGTTGGTTGCGTTATCAGGCATCATGGGCAGTCTAATTTTAAGTTCAATTTGGGCATTATTATTTAGCCTAGGCTTTTTCATCGCCATCAGTATTCGCAGCGGATGGAAATGTCGCTGGAAATCCTCAAGCGCATGGAGCTTGTTTTTATACGGGATTCATTCTCACTTTCAACAAATCCCCATTACAGCTGGGCAATTAAGTTATTACTATCTGCGCTGGCGCGGTAAACAACGTGGATTAATAGAGTACAAATAATGCGAGCGACTTGGTCAAGCAATCATTTTTTACATTTAGATAGATCATTATTTCTGGTCTTATTGATATTGGCTGCCATAGGTCTTGTCGTGCTATACAGTGCGGGTGGCGAAGACATGACAACCGTTATAAAACAAGGTATTAGATTTATCGTGGGTTTCGGGATACTGATTGCACTTGCGCAAATCCGTACAGAGAATTTATTACCATGGATTCCGTGGATGTATTTGATAGGTTTGGTTTTATTACTAGCCGTGCTACTGGTTGGTGATACGGTGAATGGTTCGCAGCGTTGGATAAATTTAGGGTTGTTTCGTTTCCAACCTTCTGAAATCATGAAATTAGCCGTGCCGCTGATGGTCGCGTGGTATGTGGCAGATAAACGTTTACCCCCTTCATATTCTCTAGTAGGGATAGTGTTGGCGATTATTATGTTGCCTGTATTGTTGATTGCTAAACAACCTGATTTAGGCACTTCATTATTGGTTGCATCATCGGGAATGTTTGTTTTATTTTTAGCGGGTTTAAGTTGGAAATTAATTGCCAGTGCAGTTGCGGCATCACCATTTTTAGGTTGGACTTTATGGCAGTTTTTACATGATTATCAAAAAGACCGTATTTTAACCTTATTAAATCCAGAAGGTAAATCATTAACAACAGGTTATCACATTGTACAATCTAAAATTGCAATTGGTTCGGGTGGTTTATATGGCAAAGGTTGGCTTAATGGTACGCAATCACATTTAGAATTTCTGCCAGAACGTTCAACGGATTTTATTTTCGCAGTATACAGTGAAGAGTTTGGTTTAATTGGAATTTTAGTATTATTGGGTTTGTACACTTTTGTTTTAACCCGAGGCATGTTTATCGCAATTCAAGCACAAGGGATATTTTCACGCTTAGTTGCAGGCAGTGTGTCGCTCACATTTTTTGTATATATTTTTGTGAATATGGGAATGGTTTCAGGCTTTTTACCTGTTGTAGGAGTTCCTTTACCTTTAATTAGTTACGGCGGCACATCGTTAGTCACAATGATGGCAAGTTTCGGCTTACTGATGGGAATTCATACACACAAACGTTTGCTGTCTGGATAGAAGCTGTGGTTTTATAGAACGCATTTGAAATCTAAAAAATAATGAGTAGTATTTATATTTTAATGATTTTTCCTGTAAAGTTTTTGAGATTGAGGCGATTTTTAAGCAATGCTATAGAATCCCTCAACTCCCCAACGTTTGTTGTATAGTCCCTTAAATTAATCTGGTCTTTGGCTTGAAACCAAGCTTTTTTGATGAAATTTTATAAATGCTGTACGTTTCAAATTAGCTGGAGCTTGGCTAAACGCACTTGCCTTACTTACTATGCCTATTCTTATACTCTTCATCTTCTATTAATTTTCTGCCCATTTCTCAATACTGCGGTTAGTTTTCATGAATTATCAAATATTTCAA
>JAYQWJ020000389.1:0-6091 GCA_035829175.2 Candidatus Albibeggiatoa psychrophila | reverse complement strand
AATTTAATGCTCAAAGTGCCTCATGCTCCTATCCGATATATCTGTTAAACGTCCCGTCTTTGCCACGGTGGTCAATTTACTGCTAGTCACCTTCGGTATTTTAGCTTTTTATCAGTTACCGTTGCGAGAATACCCCGATGTCAACGCGCCGATTGTCTCCATTTCAACCGATTACCGTGGCGCGTCGGCGGCAATTGTCGAAACTAAAATCACCCAAGTATTAGAAGATTTAGTTAGCGGCATTGAAGGCATAAAAAACATAGAATCATCTAGTAGCGATGGCAAATCACGGATTAATATAGAATTTAAACTAACTCGTGATATTGACTCCGCCGCCAATGACGTGCGAGAACGAATTGCACGCGCCTTAGATGACTTACCTGAAGAATCTGATCCGCCTGAAATTTACAAAGCTGACTCCAACACCAGAGTTATTATGTGGCTTAACTTATCCAGTCCAACTTTAAACCCTTTAGAATTAAGCGATTATGCCGAACGCTATTTACAAGACCAATTTGCAATTGTCGAAGGTGTGGCACGGGTGAGAATTGGCGGTGGCGGTCGTTATGCAATGCGTATCTGGCTAAATAGTCTGCAATTAGCAGCACGACAACTCACAATTACTGACATTGAAAATGCCTTACGACGGGAAAATGTAGAATTGCCCGCAGGTCGAATTGAATCCAAAGATAGAGAATTTACAATTCGGGTAGCTCGCAGCTATTACGATGCAGATGATTTTGCCAAATTAGTGTTAAAACAACAAGATGATGGCAGCATGATTCGCTTAGGCGATGTGGCACGAGTTGAATTAGGTCAAGACGATTATCGAAGAGAATTACGCGGCAACGGTGAACCGATGATTGGAATCGGCATTATTAAACAATCCACTGCCAACACCTTAGCAGTTGCACGCGCGGTCAAACGTCAAGCAGTCAAAGTACGTCAACAATTACCCGAATACATTGAATTACATGACAGTTACGACTCCTCAATTTTCATCGAGGGCGCAATTGAAGAAGTTTATAGAACCTTATTTATTGCAATGATTCTAGTCATTGTCGTTATTTTAGCGTTTTTAGGCAGTTTAAGAGCCACCTTAGTGCCAGCGGTAACAGTACCGGTTTCGCTGATTTCGGCTTTCATTGTTATTTCTGCGTTAGATTTCTCGATTAATTTGCTGACATTATTGGCATTAGTGCTGGCAATTGGTTTGGTGGTCGACGATGCGATTGTAGTGTTAGAAAACATTTATCGCCGAATTGAACAAGGTGAACCGCCGTTGTTGGCTTCATATTATGGCGCACGTCAAGTCAGTTTTGCGGTGATTGTTACAACCTTGGTGCTGGTCGCAGTGTTTGTGCCTATCGCATTTTTACAAGGCAATGTCGGACGCTTGTTTGCTGAATTCGCATTAACTATGGCGGCGGCGGTGAGTTTTTCCAGCATTGTGGCGTTATCGCTATCGCCGATGATGTGTTCACAATTATTTAAAAAAGAATTACATAAAACCGCAATCCATCGCCTTATCGACCGTTTTTTCCAAGGTTTAGCCGCATTTTATGCAAAATTACTAAATTTAGTATTGAAAGTCTCATTTTTGATTATTTTATTATTGATTGGCGTAGGCTTTGGGATTTATTATTTATTTGAGCAATTACCCAGCGAATTTGCCCCAAAAGAGGATAGAGGTGCATTTTACATTATAATGAAAGCGCCAGAAGGCGCGAGCTTGAGCTATTCACAGCGTTATATGGCACAGATTGAAACCACCATGTTGCGCTATATTGAAAATGGTGAAGCGACCAGAGCTTTAGCCCGTGTACCGGGTAGTTTTGGTTCAAGTGCAGTGGTGAATTCAGGGATTGGTATCATGCTGCTGGAAGATTGGGATAAACGCAGACCTGCTAGTGCAATCATGGGTGAAATCATGAGTGATATGAAACAGTTAGTGGGGGTTAAGGCGTTTACAGTGATGCGGCAAGGCTTGGGACAACGCGGGGCTAAACAGCCTGTAGAATTTGTAATTGGTGGTAGTCGTTATGAAGAGTTGGCGCAATGGCGTGATATTATTTTAGAACAAGCGCGAAAAAATCCGAATTTAATCAGTGTTGACGCAGATTATAAAGAAACCAAGCCCCAATTGATGTTAATGATTGATAAAGACCGTGCGGCAGATTTAGGCGTGTCAATTCAGGAAATTGGGCGTACTTTGGAGACTTTGCTCGGTTCACGGCGAGTCACCACCTTTTTGCGTCAAGGCGAAGAATATGACGTTGTTTTGGAAGGTGAAGATCAGGATTATCGTACCCCTGCTGATTTGGCTTCAATTTATGTACGTTCTACAAAAACAGATATTTTAGTGCCGTTGTCAAATTTGGTCACGTTACAGGAAACCGCAACATCCACCAGTTTACAGCGTTATAACCGAATGCGGGCAATTACGATTAGCGCAGGTTTGGTGGAAGGCTATACTTTGGGTGAAGCGTTGGATTTTCTCAGTAATATTGTTAAAACAGAGATGCCACAAGCGCGGATTGATTATAAAGGACAATCGGCTGATTTTAAAGATTCCACCCAATCAATTAATTTTACGTTTATTTTAGCCTTGTTGGTGGTATTTTTGGTTTTAGCCGCCCAATTTGAAAGTTTTATCCATCCCTTGGTGATTATGCTCACCGTACCTTTAGCAATTTTTGGGGCTTTGTTAGGTTTGTATTTTATGGAACAAAGTATCAATATTTATAGTCAAATTGGCATTGTGATGTTGATTGGTTTGGCAACTAAAAATGGGATTTTGATTGTTGAATTTACCAACCAATTACGTGATACAGGTCTTGAGTTTAAAGCGGCATTATTACAGGCTTCGCAACAACGTTTACGTCCCATTTTGATGACCGCGATTACCACGATTATGGGTGCTGTGCCATTGATTTTAGCGCAAGGAGCAGGGGCTGAAAGTCGCTTAGTGATTGGGGTGGTGATTTTCTCAGGGGTTGGATTTGCAACATTTTTCACTTTATTCGTTGTACCTGTTGCGTATTGGTTATTGGCGCGACATACCCAGTCACCCAATGCGGTGGCACATAAATTGGAGGCGTTGGAGTCTGCAAATCTGCAAAATCGACTATAGCATTTAACTTTATATCTCAGGACTGACAATTTTAACAGCCTGAATTAAAACGGTTTGATACCTGTTTTGAGCCGCTAAAATAGAGACTTTCTTGCTTCAAAATACCGCGTGATTTAATGGATTTCTGTGACTCATAAATATGAAGGCGTTGATTTAAATGATAAAAATTTAGATAAGCGTGAGCGGGTGATTGTGGCATTAGAACAGGCGAAGGCGGCGCGTTTGTTAAATATGACTCCGCGCCAAATTGCCCATCGTATTCAGACTTTGGATATTAAGTTGCACAATATTTAATTTATCTGCAAGTTGGAGTCTCAGCTCGAACTCAAACATTT
Source organism: Candidatus Albibeggiatoa psychrophila (assembly GCA_035829175.2). GTDB lineage: Bacteria > Pseudomonadota > Gammaproteobacteria > Beggiatoales > Beggiatoaceae > Albibeggiatoa > Albibeggiatoa psychrophila. Next base: position 2,623 of record JAYQWJ020000389.1, on the reverse strand, counting down.
TCAATAAGCTCAAGACTTTATCCCAGAATAATATCTTTTAATCTGAGACCTTGGGCTTATCATTCACTTAGCGTTTTTTACCATTTTTGTCATGCCGAAACTTGGCTCTATGACGTTGAGGTCTTTCAGGCTTTTCAGTTTTTTTATACAAATCAACCTGTTTTAATACATCATTGACCACCTCTTTATCCAATGCAGCCCAATGACCTGCGCGTAAATAAGGTGGCAAACGCACTTGACCATAGCGAATCCGTATCAAACGACTCACGGTAATGCCTTGCGATTCCCATAAACGTCTCACTTCACGCTTACGACCTTCCTTGATGGTAACGTGATACCAATGATTTGCGCCTTCACCACCCGCCTCTTTAATCTCATCAAACTGGGCTTTGCCATCATCCAAATCCACACCTGTTTTTAAGCGGGTTAACATTTCATCATCCACTTTGCCCAATACTCGTACCGCATATTCACGTTCTAAACCGTAGCTTGGGTGCATAAGACGATTTGCCAGTTCGCCATCGGTGGTTAATAAAATAATGCCCGAGGTATTAATATCCAAACGCCCCACAGTAATCCAACGTCCTGCGAATAACTCTGGTAAATTTTTAAAAATGGTCGGACGACCTTCAGGGTCACGGCGGGTACATACTTCACCAAGCGGCTTGTGGTAACAAATAACTTGACGGGTTTGGGCTTCTAAACGTTTTGAACTCACCCGTCTGCCATTGAGCCGAATATCATCTTTATCACTGACACGTTGCCCAATAATGGCATTTTTGCGATTGACTTGCACTCGACCTTCTTCAATCCACGTCTCAACTTGACGACGAGAACCAAGACCTGCACGAGCAAGCACTTTCTGTAATTTTTCTGTAAGCATGGGGAACTTCTAATAATATAAATCTTTATTGACGAATGGATGCTTGAATACCACTTAAACGGCGCACCCAAGGTTTGCTATGTTGTTTTAATGGCTCTGATAATTCACTCAATGCTTGGTCGGCAGCAGAACGGGATGAATAAACCCCAGACACAAGCACATACCATGCTTTGTCTTGATATTGGGTTTCAAACATTCGGATATTTGCCAGTTGATATTGTTGAATAAATAGGCTCAAATTCATTGGGTCATGCGTACCCATCACCTGTAATGTGTAATGCTCACCATTTTGCTGAATCAACCATTGTTCATCTTTGTTTAAAGGCTTATTTTCATCAACAAATAATGCGGCGGATGTCATATTAAATGGTATAGAATCGGTGGCAGATAAATGGGTGTGCGCCTGCAAATGATCAGATGGCATCAATGATTGTTCAGGCAAGCTGATGTCAGTTTGTTTGCTTTGCTCGCCTAAAAATAATTCGGGCATTATCCAATATAACCAAGCCGCTGCCGCTAATAATAAGCCTAAAACCGCTAATCCTGACCATAACCAATTTTGTTTGACAGGACGTTGTGCATATAAAGTCTGTTGTTGTTCCATGTATGTTTGCAAGGCTTGATAGGCAAGTAAGTTGATTTCATTTGGATGCCCAGCAGATTGTTCATAAATCTCATCAATTACCTGCTCATCATCGAAACTATTTTGATAATAATAACTTGTGCCTTTTAAATAGGATAAAATATAATCTTTGACTTGGGATTTTTTTAAAGTCGGAATATCTAAGGTATGAATCAAGCTATCATGCACAATGGCGAAATCAGGCGTGGCTAAAATGCTGGTGATTTGCGGTTCACAAAATAAAACCACTCGAATACGGGTTTGTGCTTCACCTTGCATCGCCAGTTCAACCAATAATTTTAAAGTGGCTAAAGGCAACAAATGCGCATCATCTACCAACAATATCGGCAATTGGCTTTTATAACGGGTGGCGGCAATATGGGTGCGTAAATTTTCCAAGGCAACACTGCTAGATTTACCTTTATGACCCACTTTAAATTCTGCCAACAAATTCGACAATAACACTTCTGACGATAATGCAGGACTACTTTCAAGGTGATAAATCCACCAATTTTCATCAGCTTGGGTGCGTAATTGTTGCAATAAACAGGTTTTACCACTACCCGCTTCTGCAAGCACCAGTAATAATTGTTCACTGTTTTGAATCAGATGTTTAATTAAGTTATAACGCTGCACCAATTCAGGTGTTTCAAAGAAGCGTATGAATCGTCCCTGTTGCGTAAACGGATTTGTTGTAAGTTGAAAGCTATCAGTAGACATAATAGGGCGTTGGGAATTTTCGATTTTGGATTGCCGACTCAATTTAAAAAACATATAACGCAAGTCACACGTTTTCCACAATTGTACACCATTATGATGTTAATGTAGGGATAATTGGAAAATTTAGGAGGGATACAACAAAAATGGCGCGCTTGGGAGGATTCGAACCCCCGACCGCTTGGTTCGTAGCCAAGTACTCTATCCAACTGAGCTACAAGCGCGTTATTCTTTACTTATTCTTCATGGCGGAGAAGGAGGGATTCGAACCCTCGGTACCCGTAGTAGGTACGGCTCCTTAGCAGGGAGCTGGTTTCAGCCACTCACCCACCTCTCCAAAAGAAGTGCGTATTGTACCTATCTTATTTTAAAAATACAATCTTTTTTCTGAAAAAATCTAA
>JAYQWJ020000388.1:0-1704 GCA_035829175.2 Candidatus Albibeggiatoa psychrophila | reverse complement strand
AAACGCTCATTGTTCTTTGGAATGGTGGGCGTTTTTTATTATTTGTATTGCTTGTCTTTTACACTTATCATCTTGCCCTTGTTTCATCACTTGCCTACTTATCTTATGTCAGAAGAAGAACTACGTCGTTTGCGCCAACAACTTTGGAATATTGCCGATGCTTTACGTGGAAAAATGCACGCTGATGAGTTTCGGGATTATATGCTGGGGTTTATTTTCTATAAGTATTTATCGGAGAAAATGGAAGCGGTTGCTAATACAGTATTGAAAGAAGATAAGGTTTTATTTCAGGATTTAGACGAAAAAAAAGCACAAGATCGTGAGTATATCGACGCACTTAAAGAGAATATTGTTGATGATTTGGGCTATTTTTTAAAGCCTTCTGAAACATTCCGCGCTATTGCACTTAAAGGTCAACAGCCGTCAGACGATGAGAGTCATTTTATTATTGGTGATCTTGAGCGTATTTTTAAAAATATTGAGCAAAGTACACATGGCACTGATAGCGAAGAGGATTTTGCTAATTTATTTGAAGATTTAGATTTAACGTCTTCAAAATTAGGTAATACGGAAAAAGCTAAAAATACGTTGATTGCTGAAATTATGGGGCATTTAAATCAGATTGATTTCTTGCTGCATGAAACGGATGTCGATGTGTTAGGTGATGCGTATGAGTATTTGATTGGTGAATTTGCCAGTAACGCGGGGAAAAAAGCAGGGGAATTTTATACGCCGCAACCTGTTTCTAGTTTGTTGGCGCGGTTGGTTACATGTGGGAATAAGAATATTCGTAATGTGTATGACCCAACGTGTGGTAGTGGCTCGTTATTATTGCGGGTGAAGCGTGAGGCGCAAATCAAGCATAATCTTAAGATTTACGGGCAGGAGTTGAATCGAACCACGTATAACTTGGCGCGGATGAATATGATTTTGCATGATGTGCATTATGCAGATTTTGATTTGCGTCAGGATGATACGTTGGAAAATCCGTTGCATTTGTATGATTCTAATGGGCATGAATTGCGGTTTGATGCGATTGTGGCAAATCCGCCGTTTTCTGCAAATTGGAAAGCGAGTCCTGCGGCATCGGATGAGCGGTTTAGTGTGTACGGTAAGCTTGCGCCGAAGACTAAGGCGGACATGGCGTTTTTACAGCACATGATTTATCAGTTAAGTGATAATGGTGTATTGGCGTGTGTGTTGCCGCATGGGGTATTGTTTCGTGGGGCGGCTGAGGGGCATATTCGGCGGTATATGATTGAGCGGCTGAATTATTTGGATGCGGTGATTGGTTTGCCTGCAAATATTTTTTATGGCACGAGTATTCCAACGTGTGTGTTGGTGTTTAAGCGGTGTCGTAGTCATTCTGATGATATTTTGTTTATTGATGCGAGTCAGGGTTTTGAGAAGTTGAAGAAGCAGAATAAGTTGTTGTCTGTGCATATTGATCGGATTCTTGAGGTGTATGAGCAGTGGGAAAATATTGAAAAATTTAGTCGGGTTGTGGGTATTAAGGAGATTGCGGAGAATGATTTTAATTTGAATATTCCGCGTTATGTGGATACGTTTGAGGCGGAAGAATCGATTGATTTGGATGGGGTTGTGGCGGATTTGGCAGGTTTGGCTAAAGAGGGTGAGGCAACGGATAGGTTGATTGCGGGTTTTTGTCAGGAGTTGGGGATAAAAGCTCCTGTGTAAGGTGTT
>JAYQWJ020000387.1:0-21506 GCA_035829175.2 Candidatus Albibeggiatoa psychrophila | reverse complement strand
ATAAGTTCTATAATCCAAGTTGGAATGAAAGCAGGCAGCTTCGATGGCTTTTTGGTCAGCTTGACCTGTAAGAACAATTTTAACGGTATTGGGTCTTTTTTGCTGAACTTTCAATAGTAATTCATCACCACGCATCTGTGGCATCAATCAATCGGTGATAATGACTTTTAGCTCAATGGCAGTTTGTTCCATCTCATTAATGATTTCTAGGGCTTCTTCAGCACTTTCAGCAAATTCATACATATAGTCATCTCCAAAAGCGCGATGCAGTTCTGTTTCTAACGCTTCAAGAATTAAAACTTCATCATCTACGCATAAAATAGCTGAATTTTGCATTATTATTCCACGGCTTTAATCGGTAAATGCACCGTAAATGAAGTTAAGCCTTCACGACTTTCAAGCTCAATCTTCCCCGCATGTTTTTCAACAATTTTTTTCACAATGCCTAATCCCATACCACTGCCTTCACCCGCAGGTTTTGTGGTAAAGAAAGGTTGGAAGATTTTGTATTTTATATTGTCTGGAATGCCTTTTCCCGTATCCACCACTTTAACATAAACATTATCATCGTCTATACCTGTGGTTATAATTAGTTTGCCCTTGTTGTCCATTGCTTGCAAGGCATTATGCACTAAATTTGACCATAATTGATTTAGCTCATCAGGATAGCACCAAATAACAGGAATTGTTTGATATTGGCGCACAACATCAACCCCCTGTTTTAATTGATTATGGTATAAGGTCAATACCGTTTCAATCCCATCAATAATATTTGCCTGTATTTTTTTTGAGGATTGGCCATAACGCGCATAAGACTTTAATGCAAATACGATTCTGCCCGCACGTTCGGAAGCGATTGAAATAGCATAAGCACTGCGTTGTAAACTGGTGAGCAAATAAGCTTGCTTAAGTATAAGTTCTCTTTCAGGAGCATGTAACAAACCTAAAAATGGCGTAATATCTTGATAAATCCCAATACCCGCTAATTTACTCGCAATAGGATCAGGATTTTTAATATCATGGTTTGTCAATTGAGTTGCCAAATGCTTCTTAATTTTACGTTTTTCTTTACTAGACATAATAGAGTCATGTTGTGCGGCACTGTCTAATAATACAAAAAAATCGGTTTGACGTTCTTCAGGTAATTCACTAAAAAACTTGGGCAATGCTTTTAAATCATGACGTAAAAAATCACTGATATTGCCAATTGCGGAACGAATTGCGCCCAACGGGGTATTAATTTCATGCGCAACCCCTGCGATCACTTGACCTAATGCCGCCATTTTTTCAATTTGAATCAGCTCTTCTTGGGTATTTTCTAAATGCTCCAATGTGATTTGCAAGGCTTCTTTTTGTAAAATAATTTCTTCTTCATTTAACTTCTGTTCCGTCACATCTTGCACCAGAGAAAGCCATTGAGTCACACTACCAGATTCATTGAATAATGGAATGTTATACCACGTACAAATAATTTCGCGTTTATCTTGAGTTAAACTGTCTAATGTCTGACGGATGGCGGTTTTATGTTGCTGCAATTGTAAAATAGTATCCAACATTTGTTGTTGATGTTTCGCGCTCACAAGCAGTGTTACTTGCATTTGCATGGCTTGTTGAGAGCTATAAATAAAGATATGTTCAGCCGCAGGATTCCAACTGGTAATCTCCAAATCCGTATTCCATTCAATATAAGCCATTGGAATTTCTTGAGTAAAAGACAATAACTTTTGATAAGTGTAACGTAAAACCTGTTCTGTTTTTTCACGTTCAATCACTTCTTGTAATAATCGTTCATTGGTTCGTATTGCTTCGGCTTCAATCCGTTTATGCTCTGCAATTTTTTGTTCCAAACGTTGATTGGATTCCACTAAAGCTTGCGTTCTTTCATATACTTTTTGTTCTAGTAAGTCGAAGTTTTGTTTCAGTTTTTCTGATACATTATTAAAAGTATGTGCGATTTGACCAATTTCATCTTTATTTTGAGTTTTTATCTGAATACCAAACTGACCTTGTTCGATTTTTTGCATAGATAGCAAAGTATGTTGTAAGCGTTTAACGATACCATTCACCACGATAAACATCATGAGCATAAGCACTATCAAAGTGGAAATATTGGTTAATGCAATAAAAAACAGGTAATCTCTGATTATAGTGGAAATATATTGTGTTTTATGACCCGATACGATAATCCATTGCAGTGGTTCGTAAGTAGAAAAATATCCAAAATAACCGATGGTTTTTATTTTTATATCGCCTGTTTTATGCTCTAAGGCGTATTGCAAGTTTTCAGCAGGTAATTGTTGTAGAAATTGAGTGGTATTACTAAACAAAACATCACCATTTTTATCAAAGACATGGATATAACCATTGGTGGTTAAACTGTGTAAAGTAAGGTCTTGTTCGATTTTTTTGATTAATTGGGCTTGTGTAGAAATTTGGTAATTTTTATGGATTTCAATAATATGTTGAGCGTGTTGCACTTGCTGCTCAAATAGTTTTGTATATAATTTAGAAGTATAGTGTTCAATAAACATATAGCCTGTAATGCTCATTGGCAGACCGAATAAAATAAGTGCGGTGAAAAAAAATGAATAAATTTTGGTTTTTAATCTCATATTGATATGCTTTTGCAAAAATTATACGCATTATAAACTATTAATATTTTAGCCTTTAAGTTATATCAACACAGTGAATTCTTTTTAGAAAATACAAATATTTCAATGAATTATAAATACAGAATTATTTGTTAACAAATTGATTTCATTTCATACTTTAGAAAGCAGCCAAATCATCAAAAAGCAATATCAAAAAACAAGCATAAAAAAAGCGTGTCAAGCTTGGGACTTGAAGCACGCTGTTTAAACTCAATTTTATCGGAAAAACTTCTATTTAGAGTTTGGCGATGGAATATCTTTATCCAATAATTGTGATAAATATTCACGCAAACAATCTAACTGGTCGGCTGAAAACAGCATATTATTATTTTTATCAGTGACAAAGAAAACATCTTCAACCCGAGAACCAAATGTACCGATGTTGGCTTTTTTCAATATCACATCACAATGTAAAAACGCTTGGGCAATCCGCGATAAGACACCGGGGCGGTCGGTTGTAATTACTTCCATAATGGTATGGTTATTCGCCGAATCTTGGGTAAAACTAATCCGAGTAGGCACTGGAAAATGTTTCAATTGACGTGGAATATGATGCGTAATTGGGCTTAGTGGCTCATTCACATCACGATTTAACACCTCCTCTAAACCTTGCTTAATCTCATCAATACGCTCTCGGTCTTGAATCCCGGTACGTTTATCACTATCCAAAATGGTATAACCGCCAAGGCTATGCTCATTATCGGTTGGAATCACATACGCATCGACAATCGTCAGGGCTTTCCGCTCTAAATATTGGGTTGTTTCTGCAAATAAATAATCTCTATCACGCATGTATAACACTAATTCTGTGCCACCATTCGGGTCATGTCGTTCCAATACTAAAGATTTATCTGATGATTGATGTTGCAAAATGCTTTGAGTTTCACGCGCAATCGTCTTCGGAGCGGATCGCAAGAAATATTCATCACCAAGCTGTGACCATAAGTGGTTAATTTTGTCTTCGGATAAACCTGAACCAACCAATAAATAAAGTGCGCTAGATTGAATGTCTGAAACCTGAAACTGTTTATCTAACGTTTGTTCCGAACCATGTTCCAAAGCATGTAGTGTTTTATGATACAAATCTGCTAATAAACTATTTTTCCAGCCATTCCATAACTTCGGACTGGTTGCACGAATATCCGCCACCGTCAGCACATATAAATAATCAAGGTGCATTTTGTCTTGAACCCGATACGCAAAATTATTAATCACGATAGGGTCTGAAGTATCCTCACGCTGTGCGGTTGTAGACATCGTCAAATGGTTACGCACTAGCCAACCCACTAAACGTGCATCATAATCACTAAAACCATGCTGATGGCAAAAATTTAACGCATCTTTCTCACCTAATTCAGAATGATCGCCACCACGGCCTTTGCCAATATCATGAAATAAACCCGCTAAATACAATAATTCTAATTTTGGCACTGTTTGGACAATTTTAGAACATAGTGGAAATTCATGCTCATACTCTTTAATGCAGAAACGGCGTAGGTTTCTCACCACAAATAAGGTATGTTGGTCGACGGTATAAACATGAAATAAATCATATTGCATTTGCCCAACAATCCGTCCAAAATTTGGAATATAAGCACCTAATACACCATAACGATTCATCAAGCGTAATGCTCTCATAATACCATTAGGTTGATGTAAAATTTCATAAAACAGGCTTCTAGCACTTAAATCTTTGTGAAACGCTTCATCAATCAAATAAACATGTTGATAAATCAAACGCAAAGTGTGTGCTCTAACCCCTTTCACTTCTGGGTGTTGCTGCATTAAAAGGAATATTTCGAGCAATGCAAATGGATAATTAACAAACACTTTATCATTGGTGATTTCGATAAAACCTTTACGAACTTGAAACCGCTTATTCAACGGTATGATTTTATCATTGGAATCATCGTATAAAATGTTTTCTTGAAATACTTGTAATAACAAATCATTCAACGTATTCAATGACATCACAGTTCGATAATATTTCTTCATGAACTGTTCAACTGCAAGCTTGCCTTCTTGATCTCTATAACCGAAATCTTCTGCTAATGTGCGTTGATAATCAAACAGCAAACGGTCTTCTTTACGTTTAGAGTGAAAATGTAGAAAACAACGGATTTGCCATAAGAATTCTTGACCTTCAAGCAGCGACTGATATTCCGCATCGGTTAAAAAACCTTGTTGCACCAAATCATATAATGTTGACGCGCCCAAATGACGTTTGGCAACCCAAGCCACAGTTTGAATATCGCGTAATCCACCGGGCCCTTCTTTAATATTAGGTTCTAAGTTATACGATGTGTCATGATATTTCGCATAACGTTTTGCTTGTTCATTACATTTTTCTGCAAAGAAGTCACGGCTTGCCCAAATATTGCCAGGTCCTACAAGTTGTTGCATATTATGGAATAAATGCTCAGCCCCCACCAATAAACGGGCTTCCATCAAATTGGTTGCAACCGTAATATCTTCTCTTGCCTCTTGTTCACAATCATTCAATGTCCGAACACTGTGTCCAACTTCTAATTTAATATCCCACAGAAAGGTGATGAATTTTTCTAAACATTCACGCATATTCGCGTCAGGTTCTTGCCCCAGAATAATCAAAATATCAATATCTGAGTTCGGATGTAATTCACCACGTCCATAACCACCAACGGCGATGAGTGCAATTTTATCTGCAATCTGGATACAAATATGCGAAACGGCGTGCTGTAAAATATTATCGATGAGCCAAGAACGATGAAATACATAATCAGCGGCACTTTTAGTGTCAATAAAGCGTTGTTGTAGCACCGCATAGCCTTGCTCAAGTGCGTGGCGAAAGATTTGGATAGGCGGTTTATTACTACTATTTAGAATTTGAGTAAAGTCATCAGGATTAAAAACTTGCGGGTCATTATAGATATTGGGGGGCATAAGCACATGTTTGTGAAGAGACAGAGATTGCTATTATAAAAAATTTTAGGCGGCGGCGCAATTCGGTTTGTGCTGGAAAAAATCATATTTTGCAATAATATCAAAGTTTTAAATAGGCTTAAGATATTTTCTGAGATAAATAATTAGGTATTTCTGAAGCTTAAAACAAGCATAATTAGAGTTTAACCTGAGTTCAAAGTGATTTTTCACTATCGAACTCAAGTAAACAAGGTTATTTCTGAGCAACACAGGCAAGATAAATCTTGCACTCCTAATCACTGATGATTTTTAGGTATATTACAAATGGGTTTTACCGCCCATATATTTTTGTAAAACTTCAGGAATTGCGATTTTTCCATTTTCATCCTGATAATTTTCCATCACCGCAACCAAGGTTCGCCCAACCGCTAAACCTGAGCCATTGACAGTATGAATTAATTCTGGTTTTTTCTGATCAGGATGTCTCCAACGGGCTTTCATGCGACGGGCTTGGAATGCTTCAAAATTACTGCAAGATGAAATCTCACGATAACGCTGTTGTCCCGGTAGCCACACTTCTAAATCATAAGTTTTTGCTGCCGAAAAGCCAATATCACCCCCACACAAAATCACCATCCGATAAGGTAAATCTAAACGCTGCAACACGGCTTCTGCATGAGCTGTTAACGCTTCCAACGCAGCATAAGATTGCTCAGGCTGTACCATTTGCACCAATTCCACTTTTTCAAACTGATGTTGGCGAATCATGCCACGGGTATCTTTGCCATAAGCCCCCGCTTCACTGCGAAAACAAGGCGTATGTGCCACGAATTTCAACGGCATTTCTTTAGCGGCAATAATCACATCGCGCACAATGTTAGTCACAGGCACTTCAGCAGTTGGAATTAAGAAAAAATCTTGCTCGGGAATATGAAATAAATCTTCTTTAAATTTAGGTAATTGCCCCGTGCCCGTCAAACTATCACTATTGACCAAAAACGGCACATTGACTTCAGTATAACCATGTTCATCAACATGCAAATCCAACATAAATTGACTTAATGCCCGATGCAAACGCGCCACATTTCCCCGCATCAGATTAAATCTTGAACCTGTTAATTTCGTCGCTGTTTCAAAATCCAATAAATTATCCATCGTGCCCAAATCAACATGATCTTTTGCTGTAAAATCCCATTTTTCAGGTTCACCCCAACGCCGAATTTCTACATTATCATCTTCTGTTTTGCCCACAGGCACAGATTCATGCGGTAAATTTGGAATACCCATTAAAATAGCATCTAATTCAGTTTGCACCTGTTGCAATTGCGCTTCACTGGCTTTTAGCTTATCCCCTAATTCTGTAACTTTCGCCATTAATTCCGAAGCATCTTCACCCTGTTTTTTAGCTTTACCAATCGATTTTGATAGCGTATTACGTTCATTTTGTAAATTTTGCGTATCCACTTGGCATTGTTTACGTTGTTGTTCTAATTCAGTTAATTTTGCACAATCTAATTTAAAACCACGCACTGCCAAACGTTGTGCCACGTCATCTAAATGATTGCGAATGAGTTGGGGGTCAAGCATTGGTTAATCCTAGTAAAACAATGAATAGTTTATTGTATCAAGTGTATGCGGATTTCTATAGTGCTTGGATGTCACTTTAAGGCTTTTGAGTGCTATTTGTTAAAATGATAGGTTTATTGTTTGTAATCAAATTTAATTGCTTAGAGAACACTAATCGCGAAAACATCCTCTATCCAATCACAAATGAAAAAACCCTTATGACTTTACGCCTAGATATGGTATATCATAATGACCAAGAGAGATGGATTGTAACGAATAAATATAATGTCTAATTTGTCCTATTTGCCCAATTGTTTTCTGGGCTATGAACATATAAAACGTTACTGGGATAGGCATCATCATGGCTTTGTCGCCAAGGTATTGCCCGGCGAATACTATGTAACAAATCAAGAAGAAATACTCATGACCGTGGTTGGCTCATGCGTGTCTGCTTGTATTCGTGATAGTGTTGTAGGCATTGGTGGAATGAATCACTTCATGTTACCAAGTACCAGTTTGGCTGATAGATGGGATAAAACCCAAGTAAATTCAGCAACCCGTTATGGTACTTATGCTATGGAACACATGATTAACGAAATCCTTAAGTATGGTGGCAAAAGACGTAATTTAGAAATCAAACTATTTGGTGGTGGAAAAATCATGTCTCACGTTGCCAATATTGGGCAGCAAAACATTGATTTTATTAAAGCCTATGTTCAGACTGAAAGCCTGACTTTACTAGCAGAAGACTTAGGGGGTGTTTATCCACGCAAAATACTTTTTTATCCTAAAACAGGTCGAGTCCGTGTGAAAAAACTCCGCTCTATGGAACAAATTGTGGTGCAACGCGAAAAAGTTTATCAACGCGACCTAGAAAAACAGCCAATTGATGGCGAAATCGACTTATTTTAAGGAGTGCAATAGTGGCAACAGTGATTAAGGTAATGGTCATTGATGACTCGGCGTTGATTCGGCAAATGTTGAGCAATATTATCAATGCAGAGCCAGACATGGAAGTTATTGCAACGGCTGGTGATCCTTATATTGCACGGGACAAAATTAAAAAGTATAACCCCGATGTACTCACGCTTGATGTTGAAATGCCACGTATGGATGGTTTAGCCTTTTTGCGCAATGTCATGCGTTTACGTCCGATGCCTGTGATTATGATTTCAGCGTTAACTCAGAAAGGTGCAGATACCACATTACAAGCCTTGGAATATGGCGCATTAGATTTTGTATGTAAACCGCAGCTCGATATTTCGCAAACCTTTGAAACCTATGCAGAAGAAATTGTCAGCAAATTACGCATGGCGGCTAAAACCCAAGTTCGACCACTAATCAAACCCAAGTCTGCTGTTACGGCATATACAGGCATTCCCGTTCCGCCAAAATATTCCGCTGATGCCATTATTAGCAATACGCCAACCCGCAAGGTTTCATTTTTAAAAACCACCGATAAAATTATCGCAATTGGGGCATCGACAGGCGGTACGGAAGCGATTAAATTATTATTAACAAACATGCCAGCCCATTCGCCCGGCATTGTGATTAGCCAACATATTCCCGCCACATTTAGTGCCTCTTTTGCCAAACGTATGAACCAACTTTCACCGATGACAGTGTCTGAAGCGGAAGATGGAAAAGCCATTTTACCCGGTCATGTTTATATCGCCCCAGGTAATCTTCATTTGTTGGTTGATCGGGATGGCGCACGTTATATTTGTCGTTTAAATGAAGGTACGCCTGTGAATCGGCATCGTCCTTCGGTTGATGTATTATTTCGTTCTGTTGCGCAAAATGTAGGCCCAAATAGCGTTGGAGTGATTTTGACAGGCATGGGTGATGACGGCGCGATGGGAATGAATGAAATGCACGAGGTTGGCGCGTTCACCATTGCACAAGATGAACATACCAGCGTTGTGTGGGGAATGCCGGGAGAAGCGGTTAAAAAAGGCGGAGTTGATAAGATTATGCCTTTACATGAAATTCCACGTCAGTTGATGAAATTATTCGACAATCATCATTCAAATCATCCAGCAACACCAAACCACTAATTCAAGCCTAAAAAGATCATAATGATGTCAAATCTAGCTGATTTAGATTCAGAATTGAATTCACTTTCTAGCCCAGATTATGCGGCGACTTCATTAAGATTTTTTAAAACAGGAAAAGGTGAATATGCTGAAGGCGATTGTTTTATTGGTATTAAAGTACCTGCTTTGCGCCAATTGGCTAAAAAATACAAAAAACTCGCCATTTCTAATATTTTATCCCTCCTCACTGATGTCGTACATGAAAAGCGGATGTTGGCATTATTTATTTTGACTCATCAATTTGAAGCTGGTAATGAGAAAATCCAAAAACACCTATTTGAGCAATATTTAGCTCATGCAGATTATGTCAATAATTGGGATTTAGTTGATTGTTCAGCCCATAAAATGGTCGGTCAATATTTATTAGATAAACCGCGCGATATCTTAGCAGAACTTGCACAATCAAATCACTTATGGAAACAGCGTATTGCGATTGTTGCCACTCTTAGATTTATAAAATACGGGCAATTTACTGATACTTTGGCGATTTCTGAGATTTTGCTACACGAAAAACATGATTTAATCCATAAAGCAGTCGGCTGGATGTTGCGTGAAGTGGGTAAAAAAAATCAAGCGGCTGAAGAAGCTTTTTTACAAAAACATTATAAAACGATGCCTCGTACCATGTTACGTTATGCAATCGAAAAATTTGACCAGCCAACCCGACAATCCTATCTACAAAAAACGCTTTAATTAGTAATTTTGTTTATTTAAGCGCAAATCTCAAATAAAGAAACGTATTTTATAAATAGCCACTTAGATAATTATAAAACTATTCCCAACCTCAAGCCTGTCAAAAACCTTAAAAAACAAATTATTAAACTCATAAAATCCTGATTGGTCTATATATTGCCGAACTTAGATAAAACAATTTTATTTGAGTAAGGAACATGGGAATTCATTTACGCACAAAACCCTATCAAACATACACCCAAAGTCAATTAGGCGTTGGTGTACATTATGGTCAAGTTTGCTTAATAAAAATGCTGTGGACTCAAGGCAGCACTCCTATTTTAGACGTTTATGCAGTACAACAAGGCAATGATGTCAAAAATATTTTAGCTGACTTTACACGCCAATATGCGATTAAAAAAAATGATTGCATTAGCGTCATGCGCCCCGGTAGTTATCAACTTTTATTGCTTAAAGCACCTGACGTATCTGAGACAGCATTGCATTCTACGGTCAGAAGCCAAGTGCAAGGACTGGTCGATTTTCATACTGATGATGCGATTATCAATGTATTTGACATGCCGTTACAAGACAACGGAACGGTGAAAATGATCTATGCCGCCGTGGCAGATAAATCGCTAGTGCAAACACAAATTGATGCCATTGTTGCGGCAAATTTTAAATTACAAGCCTTAGAAGTGCCTGAGATGGCATTAGCCCGTATTTCTGCACTTTACCCAGAAGATGAACTGGGAATGGGTTTGCTGTATTTTGCTGAAACACATTGCATTCTCAACTTAACGTTACAAGGAAAATTGTATATTTCACATCGAATTGACATTAGTTTACAAGACCTTGCCTCACCTGATAAAAATGAACGTATCACAATGATAAAAATTTTATTACGGCATATTCAACAAGCACTCAGCTACTATAAAAAGCATTTTGATTGCTCTGCTATTAAATATTTATCTATTGCACCATTACCAAGACATTTACCTTATGTACAGCAGTATCTTGCATATTATCTGACAGGAGTTTGCGTACAAGCCTTAGATTTAAATAAACTTTTTATTTGCAAATACCATCTTACACCTGAACAACAAGCGCAATGTTTACCGATTCTTGGCGCAGCACTACGCGGTTATAAAATAGAGTAAATTACAGCATTATCAAAGAGTAAGCTGCTATCGATTGATAATTGTTGATTGTTGATTGATAATTGACAATTGTTTTGGGGTACAATAAGCACAATATTTTTTCTGACTCGATTTTAATTCATGTTAAGCCAAGAACACCGCCAACGGATTGAAAGCTGGAATCATACAGCTAAAAATTATCCACACCAATGTTTGCATCAACTGATTGAATCGCAAGTACAACGCACACCCAATGCCGTTGCGATTAGTATCCATGACCAAAATATGACATATATGGAACTTAATCGACAGGCAAATCAATTAGCGCACCACCTTATTTCACAAGGCGTGACGACTGAAAGTTTGGTTGGGATTTGTGTTGAGCGTTCGCTTGAAATGGTTGTAGGCTTATTGGCAATTTTAAAAGCGGGTGCAGCTTATTTGCCTTTAGATCCTGATTATCCACAGCAAAGATTGTCTTTTATGCTGGATGATGCGCAAATTTCCATCATATTGACTCAAACCCATTTAACGCTGCCTAAGAATAAAGCACAACAGATTGATTTAAATCAAATAGATTATGAAAAGCATGAAGTAGAAAATCCAAATATTCAGCTTGAACTCGATAATTTAGCCTATGTGATTTACACATCAGGTTCAACAGGCAATCCTAAAGCTGCAATGAATAGTCATTTGGCGATTAGCAACCGTTTATTGTGGATGCAAGATGCTTATCCTTTAACCGAACAAGATAAAATCCTCCAAAAAACGCCTTTTAGCTTTGATGTTTCTGTTTGGGAATTTTTCTGGCCACTAATGACAGGTGCGCAATTGGTCATGGCGAAACCTAAAGGGCATCAAGACCCGCATTATTTAGCCAAATTAATTGCACAACAACAGATTACAACATTGCATTTTGTGCCATCAATGTTAAGAATATTCCTACAAACCCCACAAATACAACTTTGTCATAGTTTAAAGCGAGTTTTCTGTAGTGGTGAAGCCCTGTTAGTTGAATTGCAAAATCAATTTTTCACACAGTTTTCCAATGTTGAATTGCACAATTTATATGGTCCTACTGAAGCGGCGGTTGATGTTAGTTTTTGGCAATGTCAGCCTGATGAACAAGGTCATACCGTTTCAATCGGCAAACCCATTGCAAATTTGCAACTTTATATTTTAGATGATAAAAATCAGCCTGTTGCGATTGGTGATACAGGTGAATTACATATTGCAGGCATTGGTCTGGCGCGTGGCTATCTTAATCGTCCTGAATTAACCCAAGAAAAATTTATTAAAGTTGACCTGCCTTTTACCAATACAAAAAATATAAAACTTTATAAAACAGGGGACTTAGCCTCATATCGTGAAGACGGTAATATTGAATTTTTAGGCAGAATCGATCATCAAGTTAAAATTCGTGGTTTTCGGATTGAATTAGGTGAAATTGAAACCAATTTAAATAACCATCCTGCGGTTTCCAAATCTGTTGTTACTGCGCTTGAACAGCAAAATGATAATAAAATTGCCGCCTATGTTGTGCCTGAGCAAAATACACCTTTATATCGTTGGTTAAAATTACAGCAGCAAGGCAGATTAACAGGTCAGCACAGCTACGAATTACCCAATGGCATGACCATCATCCATCAAAACAAGGCTGAAACTGATTTTATTTATCACGAAATATTTAGTCAAAATAGCTACTTACAACATGATGTTTGTATTCCTGATAATGCGGTTGTGATTGATGTCGGTGCAAATATTGGCTTGTTTAGTTTATTTGCTGCACAATATCCTAATACAAAAATTTTTGCTTTTGAGCCAATTCCACCTATTTTTAACAATTTGAGCTTAAATACGCAGATTTACAATGCTAATGTTAAATTATATGCCTGCGGTCTGGCGGATAAAAATAAAACTGCCAACTTCTCTTACTATCCATACGCTTCGCTTATTTCAGGGCAATTTGCAGATAAAGATGCCGAAAAACAAGTTTTAACTAATTATTTAGAGAAATATCAATATTTAACTGAAACCCAAAAGCAAAATTTACTAGAAGAAACTCTAACGACAAAACGTTTTGAATGTGAATTGCGCACTTTGTCTGACATTATTGCAGAAAATAAAATCCAACAAATTGATTTATTAAAGATTGATGTTGAAAAAAGTGAATTATTAGTTTTACAAGGTATTCAGCAACAAGATTGGGATAAAATCCAACAAATTGTGATTGAAGTGCATAATGAAGATGGGCGTTTAACTAAAATTAAACAATTGCTAACTTTACATCAATTCAAGTTTGCGATTGAACAAGAGTCTGAATTGCAACACACTCAGTTGTATACTATTTATGCCAAACGTCAAACTTTGCAAGCGGCTGAAATCTCAGCTTATCAATGGGCAAGCTCTAAAAATTTAACCCATGAATTACGTCATGCTTTGAGTCAAAAACTGCCAGATTATATGCTACCTAGCTATTATCATTGGCTACTTGATATTCCTTTGAATCCAAATGGAAAAATTGACCGTCACGCCTTGCCTAGCATTGATTTTAGTCAGCGTAATTTACTGATACCCTATGTTGCAGCACAGAATGAAAAACAAAGCCATTTAGTTAAATTATGGCAAGAATTATTGAATATTGATAAAATAGGCATTAATGACAACTTTTTTGAACTAGGTGGGCATTCCTTACTTGCGGTGCAAATGCTGGCTAAAATTCAATCTTTATGGACAGTTGAATTAACTTTGCATCAGCTTTTTGCTACACCAACTATTGCACAATTGGCAACGCTGATTGGACAACAGCCACAGCCACGCCGTATAGATAATCATTCGACATCACAATTAATCCCTTTATCTTATCCGCAGCAACAACAATGGTTTATCTGCCAACTTGAACCAGAATTACCTATTTATAATGAGCCGCTGACAATTTATTTTCAGCAGGAAATTGATGATAATGCCTTGGAAAAAGCTTTAAATCACTTATTACAACGCCATAGTATTTTGCGCACTCGATTCCAAGTTCACAGTTCAGGTCAAGCTCGCCAAATTATTGCAGACTCTGCCTATATTGAATTGGAAACAATCGCGGTTGATATTGAACAAAGCGCACTTGATATTGCACAGCATCAAGCAAAGAAAGTGTTTGATTTACAAAATGATTTATTAATTACAGCTAGTTTAATTAAGCTTTCAGATACAGATTATCGTTTATATTTATCAATTCATCATCTTTTAATCGATGGCGTATCATTTTACCATGTTTTCTTGCCTGAACTATACCAAGCCTATGAAGCATTTAGTCAACAAAAAATACCTGAATTCGCTGAAATAACAACAGAATATAAAGATTTTGCCTTATGGCAGCAGCAACAAACTGATGTGGAAGCAGATTTAAATTATTGGAAATATCAGCTTAAAGATTTACCTGTATTACAACTGCCTACGGATTTTCCTCGTCCTCAAACCAATACATTTAATGGCAAAAATTATTTATTTGAACTTGATGCCCATTTAGTAAAACAATTGAAACAGCTTGCACAACAGGAAGGTGTCACCTTGTTTATGTTGTTACTCAGCGCATTTGCTGTGTTATTGAACCGTTATACAGGACAAACCGATATTCCTATTGGTACTGTAACGGGGATGCGGCAACAAGCTGAATTTAAATCAGTTTTAGGTTTGTTTTTAAATACTTTGGTATTAAGAACTAATTTAGCAAAAAATCCTGCATTTTTAACATTATTGCAACAAATTAAAACAATAACTTTAGCCGCTTACCAACATCAAAAAATGCCTTTTAATCAACTGGTTGAAAAATTAAAGCTTCCGCAACGTTCAGGCTATCACCCTTTATTTCAAGTCATGTTTGATTTGGATCCAGAACCTGAAATAGTCGGAAATTGGCAAGCCAATCATTTTGATATTCATACAGATACGGCTAAATTTGATTTAACCTTGGAATTTTATCCAACTCAAGGGCAACTTAAGGGTCGATTTGAATATAATACCGATTTATTTTCAAAAAATACAATTGCTTATTTTGCCCAACATTTAAAGACTTTGCTAAACAATATTGTTCAAACACCATTACAGCCAATTGCCCAGCTTAATATTCTTACAAAATTAGAATATGAACAATTTAATAAATGGAATCAAACAGCTACAAATTATCCTAAGCAGAGCGTTGCAAGCTTATTTGAACAACAGGTGACGAAAACACCAGATGCCATTGCGCTACAGTTTAATCAGAAAACCTTAACTTATAAGACTTTAAATCAAAGTGCAAATCAACTCGCCCATTATTTAATTTTACAAGGTATTACAACTGAAACGTTAACAGGTATTTGTATTGAGCGTAGTTTTGAACTTATTATTGGTTTATTGGCGATTTTAAAAGCAGGTGGTTGTTATGTACCATTTGACCCACAATACCCTAAGCAACGTCTTGATTTTATGTTAGAAGATATGGACATAAAATACCTATTAACCCAAAGCCAATTTATAGAGCGTTTACCTGAAACTAAACACCTTATTTGCATTGATGAATATGAAAATGTGATTATGCAAAGTATAGAAAATCCTGCTTCTCAGACGAATATTCAGGATTTAGCCTATATTATGTATACATCAGGCTCAACAGGTCAGCCAAAAGGTGTGAGCATTACTCAGCAAGCCATTGTAAGATTAGTTAATAATACTAATTATATGTCATTTAATCCAGAATTAACTTTTCTACAACTTGCCCCTATTTCCTTTGATGCTTCAACATGGGAAATATGGGGAAGTTTACTCAATGGTTCTAAGCTTGTGATTGCACCTCCTAAAACACTTAGCCTTGAACAATTAGGCGAAATTATTCAACAAAATCAAATTACTAGTTTATGGTTGACGGCGGGTTTATTTCATCAAATGGTAGAGAATCAGTTACATGCTTTGCAATCTGTCTCTTATTTATTGGCGGGTGGTGATGTATTATCCATATCTCATGTGCAACAAATTTTACATAAAACAGATTGTATATTGATTAATGGTTATGGGCCTACTGAAAATACAACTTTTAGCTGTTGTTATAGTATGGATAAGAATTCACAAATAGGTAAAACAATCTTAATTGGTAAACCCATTTCTAATACCCAAGTCTATGTTTTAGATGACTATCAAAACCCTGTGCCAGTGGGAGTTGTAGGAGAATTATACATTGCAGGCGATGGATTAGCGCGTGAATATTTTAATCGTCCAGATTTAACAAAAGACAGATTTAAGCAAATAAGTTTAGCTTGGTTAGAAACAGCTCAAAGAATGTATAAAACAGGTGATTTAGTACGCTATCATCATGATGGAAATCTTGAGTTTTTAGGACGTACAGATCATCAAATCAAAATTCGTGGGTTTAGAATTGAATTAGGTGAAATTGAAGCGGTTTTACAGCAATATCCTGCTATTCAAAATACGATAGTCAATGCTTGGGAGCAAAAATCCCAAAAATACCTTGTGGCTTACTATATTGCGGATAAACCATTAGATGTACAAATATTACGCGAGTTTTTGCAGCAAAAATTGCCTAACTATATGTTGCCACAGTTTTTTATTGAAGTAAGCCAATTTAACTTAAACCCAAATGGCAAAATTGATCGTCTGGCATTACCAGAACCAGAATTCAGTTCCGAAAGCTTAGAAAATAACATAATTCAGGTTTTAAGCACGACAGAGCAAGCACTATTTTCAATTTGGCAAAAGTTGCTACCTGTACAAGATTTTACAATCCATGATGATTTTTTTAAATTAGGTGGTCATTCACTATTAGCAACCCAAGTTATTTCTCGTATAAATCAAGAATTTAATTTGCAATTGCCTTTGCGTAGTATTTTTGAAGCAACCACTATTAAGCGTTTAGCCAAACAAATAGAAACTTTAGCTTGGATGCACTCAGATGAAAATTCTCAAGTTGAACGGGAAGAAGGCGAACTATGAATATCGCGGAATTTTTAGCCGATTTACAAGCAAAAGATATAAAATTATGGGTTGAAAATGACAAACTCCGCTATAACGCACCTAAAGGACAATTTAGTGCTGAACTACGCGAAATGATTGGTCAGCACAAACCTGAAATTATCCGCTATTTAAATACAACACATCAAAGTCATGCACCTGTTTTAGAACCTGTCTCACGGGAACAAGCGTTGCAACTTTCTTTAGCTCAGCAACGATTATGGTTTTTAGACCAGCTTGAGGGTAAAACAGCAACTTATAATATTCCTTACGCAATATGTTTATCTGGAAAACTTGATATTTTATCTTTAAAAAACAGTCTATTAGAGATAGTAAAACGTCATGAAATGTTGCGTACTAACTTCCAGTTAAAAGATAATCAAGTTATCCAAATTATTCACTCTGACTATAATATAAATGATTTTTTCGAGTTTTTACCTACGATTTCCTCAATTAAAACTGAAATAAGTATTTATTTAATTGAACAAGCTCATAAAACCTTTGATTTAAAATCAGATAGTTTGTTTAGAGTCTTATTAATAAAGCAAAGGACTGATGAATATATTTTATTTATTAATATGCACCATATTATTTCTGATGGCTGGTCAATGGATATTTTTCTAGGTGAATTAACAACATTATATGGTTGTTATCTTGAAAATACAGATTGTAATTTAAACCCGCTTCCGATTCAATATGTTGATTATGCGTATTGGCAAAGAAATTGGCTGCAAGGCAATAGATTAGAGCAACAACTTAGTTATTGGAAACAAACACTTGCTAATATACCAATTCAACTGGATTTACCTTTTGACTACCAACGTCCTAGTATTCAAACCTACCATGGCGCAACTGAAAAATTAGAATTTGGGGCTGAATTATCTAAAAAGATTATTGAGCTATCAGAAAAACAACAATCTACTTTATTTATTACCTTGTTGAGCGCATTCCAAATTTTACTTTATCGTCATACAAGGCAAAATGACATTGTGGTTGGTACACCTATCGCAGGTCGTACTCAAAGAGAAATTGAGGATTTAATTGGCTTTTTTGTCAATACTTTAGCTATTCGCACAAAACTAGAAGCTAAAGATAGTTTTATAGATGTTTTGCAAAAGGTTAAGCAGACTGCTTTAAATGCTTATTCGCATCAAGATTTATCTTTTGAGCAATTAGTTGCAGAATTACAGCCAGAGCGCAGTTTAAGTCATACCCCTATTTTTCAAGTGATGTTTGTATTTCATCAAAATGAGCCAATTCAAACACCTAACTTCAAAAATTTAACAGTTGAACCTTTGCCAGAAATTGACATTGCAGCAAGTAAATTTGATTTAAACTTTCACGTTTGGATTGACAAACAACAGCTCCATAGCAAACTTTACTATAATACCGATTTATTTAAACCGAAAACAATTCGGTGGATATTAAGTCATTTCAATAACTTGCTTGAATCTATTATTGCCAAACCTAATGAAAAAATTGCACTCTTAAGCTTGCTTAACTCAGATGACAAAACAAAACAAAATAGTATTCAACCTTCACAGCTTTTTACCTTATTTAAGCAGTCTGATATAGAACAGAGCATTATAAGCCGTTTTAAACGATTTGTGAGTAAATACCCCTATCATACAGCAGTAAAAACAGCGATTTACACATGGAACTATCAAATATTAAATCAAAAAGCCAACCAAGTTGCGAACTATTTACTCAAAACTTGCGGCTACCAAGAACAGCGCATTGCCTTATTATTTGAGCATGATGCACCTATGTTGATAGGTATTTTAGGGGTATTAAAAACAGGTAAAACCTATGTGCCGTTACATATAGAACACCCTGTTGAACGCCTGCGTAGTATTGTCGAAGATGCCCAAGCTTGCCTTATTATTACCCAAGATGCGTGTATGCCTTTGGTACATAAAATTAGTCAAGGTTCTTGGACTGTTATTAATATAGATACTTTGCAGGAAAATAATAAAGAAGACCCTGATATTTACATTTCACCGCAAACCCCTGCTTATTTAATGTATACCTCGGGTTCAACAGCTCAGCCTAAAGGGGTGATTCAAAGTCATCGTAATGTATTGTTCCATATTAAGAATTACACCAATAGTTTGCATATCTCACGTCATGATCATTTGTCTCAATTTGCCTCTTATAGTTTTGATGCAGGTATGATTGATATTTTTGCAGCACTGTTGAATGGCGCAACATTATATCCAATAAATGTAAAAAACACCCATTTGAATGATTTAGCTAAAATTCTTATCAAAAATAAAATTACAATCTATCATTCTACGCCAACACTTTTTCGTCATTTTATGTCACATTTAGCAGGTAATGAAAATTTGCAGCATATTCGTATTTTGACTTTAGGTGGCGAGGCAGTAAAAAAACAAGATATTGAGTTTTATAAAAAATATTTTTCAGATAATACTATATTTATTAATGGGATAGGACAAACAGAATCCTCATTTAACTTGCAGTATTTCATTGATAAACAGCTTGAAATCAATAAGCCAACTGTACCAATTGGTTATCCAATGCAAGATGTTGAAATATTGTTATTGGATGATGAAGGTAACAACACGGAGTTATATGGTGAAATCGCAATTAAAACACCTTATGTTGCTTTAGGTTATTGGCGTAAATCATTACTCACTCAATCTGTATTTAAACCATTGAAAGAAGAAAAAAGTTTTGTTTATCGTTCGGGGGATATGGGTCGCTTAACTGCGGAAGGTTATTATGAATTTTTAGGCAGAAATGATTTTCAAGTTAAATTAAGAGGTTTTCGGATTGAATTGGGTGAAATTGAGACTTTGTTGCTACAACATACCAATGTCAATGAAGCAGCCGTTGTACTGCGTGAAGATATTCCAAATGACAAACGCTTAGTTGCCTATATTGTTTCTAATAATTTATTACCTGAACGTATTCCCTATCAAATCAGTTGTTTAGTTGAGTATGAAGATGTGACTTTTGCGATGCAGACTGAAGATATTTCCGAAAGTGGAGTCTGTCTTGCTGGCGATGTACCTGCTATTTTAGACGCGGATGTGACGGTGCGTTTATGTCTGGCTTTGCCTAATGATATTCAAGCCCGCTGGTTTAAAGCCAAGATTGCTTGGAAACAGGAAAAACAAATTGGTGTCCAGTTAATCTTAAATCAGAAAGAACAGGGTGTTTTACAAAAAAATGTTGATTATTTAATTGAAAAACAAGGTTTATTAAAAGTGTCACAACGTACTTTAAACAATGCGTTACGTGATTATTTACAAAGCCAGTTGCCTAATTATATGTTGCCTTCAGCGTATGTGATTTTAGACAAATTTCCATTGACTGCCAGTGGTAAAGTTAACCGTCGTCAATTGCCTGTACCGCAGTACCAAACGATGCAAGACAGTTATGTTGCGCCTCATAATGAGACGGAAACGGAGTTAACTAAAATTTGGGAAAAACTACTCAATGTGTCATCTATTGGCGTACATGATAATTTTTTCAATTTAGGCGGGCATTCATTGCTTATGATTACACTTTTGGGTGAAATTGAGCGAATTTTTGGAAAACGGCTTGAATTAACAACTTTATTCCAAGCACCGACCATTGCTAAATTAGCCCAACATCTACAAGGTGAGTTCATTCAAAATTTGCCTGCTTCCATTATTCCAATGCAGCTTAAAGGTTCTCGTATTCCATTTTTCTGTGTCGCAGGTGCAGGTGGTGGCGTGCATTGGTTTAATGAATTGGCAAAAGAACTTGAACCAGAACAACCATTTTATGCTTTAGAAACAATGGGTTTAGAACCTCTCCCGCGTTATGAAAATAAAAATCGTAGCCAAGCTCAAGCTATAGAATTTATTAAAGTGCTACGTCAGGTACAACCCCAAGGACCTTATTATATTGGTGGCTATTCTTACGGTGGTATCGTGGCACATGAAATGGCTTGTCATTTACAAAGCTTGGGCGAAAAAGTGGGTTTATTGGTTTTTTTAGACAGTTGGAATCCCGCTGCAAGCACGCCTGTGCAGGTTCAAATTTTACGCTGGATGAAATATGTTTATAGATTACCGCTTAAATTTAAGATTTTATTTTTACGCACTGAAACTAAAAAATTGTTATATTGGGTTTACAAGCGATTTTTATTATTTTTCTATGGTCATCAAGAGGTTGCAAAACTTAGGCGCATGGATGTGAGTGATTTGCGTTATACGCCAAGTTATTATAAAAGTGATAGCCGTATTGCATTATTTCGCTCCAGTGGTATCAGTATGACTGC
Organism: Candidatus Albibeggiatoa psychrophila; assembly: GCA_035829175.2. GTDB lineage: Bacteria > Pseudomonadota > Gammaproteobacteria > Beggiatoales > Beggiatoaceae > Albibeggiatoa > Albibeggiatoa psychrophila. The sequence goes on along the minus strand of JAYQWJ020000387.1, from coordinate 208 downwards.
GCCTAAAGATGAAAATTACGGTTGGCAAGAATTGATTGATGGAGAGCTTGAAGTGCATTCAATGCCGGGGAATCATTATGAAATGTTGAGCCAGCCAAATGTGCAATTACTTGCTGATGAATTACAGGCGTATTTAATTGAGGCTCAGAAATCATCTAAATATAATTAATGACTTAGCTAGCTTTAAATGACGAAAATTTTTTACCTT